>JBMYUM010000138.1:0-9645 GCA_049605375.1 Phycisphaerae bacterium
GTTATACGTGGTAACAATGCTCAACGCGTGCCGACGACATGCGGCAAACGCGTTATCGGCACGTTCGATGGCATACGCTGACGGTCGCAACGTCCGATGTGATCGCGCCCGAACAAGAATCATCTTGACCGGGCTTGATCAGACTTTAGACTTTACGGAGACTCACGTCGAACAACGAAAGCGTATTTTCAAACGACCATTTTTGGGCGGGCCAATGACCAGACTGGGCTCTTTTTCCAAATTCATTGTCGCAGGCTTTGCTTGCGCCGTGCTGACCGGGTGCCAGATTGCGCCCTCGGCCGAACGCTTCGGGAAGATCTTCTATCTCGACGGCGCCGGTAACTGGGGGGATGGTGCGGAAGGCGTTGCTAATGGTGTGTTCGCTGCCGGCTTTCAGGGCGACGTGGAAGAGTATGTCTGGACAACCTCCTATAATCCGCTGGTCGACCAGTTGAATCTGACCGCCGCCAAACTGCGAAGTGAGCAATTGGCCGACAAGATCCGAGCCTATCGCAAGCGCCATCCCGATGCACCGCTGCACGTGGTCGCGCTGTCCGCAGGAACGGGCGTGGCGACATGGGCCATCGAGTTGCTCGACCAGGAATCCATGATCGATCATTTCGTGCTGCTGGGAAGTTCCCTTTCGCATGACTACGACCTGTCGTCTGCACTATCCAACATGCGCGGAAATATCTACGTCTACTATTCGCCCCACGATGTGGTCTTGGAAGCTGTTCGAACCATCGGCACCATCGATGGCAAGCGGGGGGTCGAATCGGTGGGCTACGTCGGCGTTGATATCCCGCAGGGACTGGAAAGCCGAATCTTCAATACGCCTTGGTCGCGCGACTGGTTGAAGTACGGCTGGACCGGTGCCCATCAGGATTGCGTCAATGCGTACTTCGTCCGATTTGAAATCGCCCGACAAATCCTGCCCGAAAGCACCGCAGACACAACGAGGTTGGCCTCATACGTCACCCAGCCCGGGTTTTGAAGCCCCGACCTCGCGGATAAGTGCCCAGGCCCCATCGCCGATTGGGGGCCGTGCCCCCAGAATCCAGTATCCAGAAACAAGTATCCAGAAACCGGTTTGGGGTGCCATGCCTGAATCGATGATCCAAGCATGTCCGTTATCGAGCACCGCCCGCAGATCACTCAAGGAACGAGGCGTCACTGAGCGTGGGCAACACCGGCAGCGGGTAGCGATTCGGTGAGTTTCGAATCACCGTCCCATGCGTACGCGTCGGTGTCACGCGATCAATGCGGACGTCCACCAGATCGCCCACCGAGGCTTCGGCATCCTCAAAATGAACCGGGAAGTAGCGATCCGTCCGCCCCTGTCGGGGAACAACCGTCCCCTCCATGACATCAAACGGATCGTCATCCTGCTCAATGAGAACTCGTTCCACATCACCGATGAACTGCCGTCGGAATCGGGTCGAAAGCTCTGATTCCAGCTTGCCAAGCTCATTCATGCGATCTCGTGCCAAACCTGACTGGACGAAATCCTTCTGCCAGCGCGCCGCCGCCGTCCGCTCACGTGGTGAAAATGGGAAAGCATGGATCTTCACGAATGCCGCCCGTCGGGATGCTTCGAGCGTCGCTTCAAAGTCGGCGTCGGTTTCCCCGGGGAATCCGACGATGATATCCGTCGAAATCGCAGGACGATCCAATCGCGACCGCGTTCGGTCGATCATGGCATCAAAATCGTCTCGCGTGTATTGGCGATTCATCCGCCGGAGGATCTCGGCCGAACCCGCCTGCAACGGCAGATGAAGGTGGGGCACGCACACAGGTTCAGAAGCCAGCACATCCAGCAATTCCTCGTCAACGTCGCCCGGCTCAAGGCTCGAAAGACGGAGGCGCTTCAGCCCCTCGACCTGCGCTAACCCCCGTACCAGTGCTGCGAGAGGCGATCTCTCGGCTCCAAATCGCTTGCGAATCGCCGTTTCCCGACCATACGCGCCCAGGAAGATCCCCGTAATGATGATCTCTTGATGCCCGCTTGCCACCAACGACCGTGCTTCGTCGATGGCGACGTCAATCGGTTTGGAACGCAGCGAAGGTCGCAAACGCGGAATGATGCAGTAACTGCAAAACGCGTCGCAGCCGTCCTGCACCTTCAGGAATGCGCGCTGGTGACCGTGAAAGACATCGATTCGACTGTTCAATGCCTGATCTTGGTTGACAATGGGTAACCGCTGGGGAACAATTCCGTCAGAGTCAGCCTGAGATGACGTGGCATTCGCCGGCATCATCCATCCTTTATTCCCGCTTTGAACCTCGGGGGCGTTGATCGCGAGGGAATTCGAAGCGCCGACCCGGTTTCGCGTACCGCTTTGTTGTCTTCCTGGCTGAGTTTCGATCGTGGGGAAAGAATTGGCTTCCGTCCGAACATCAGGCTGTTCCTGCTCTTGCTGATCACGCAGAGCAGTGAGCGACGTCGAGTGTTCCGGCAAATGGGGTGAACTCGAAGTGCCGTGGTCTGGTTGGTCGTGCAGGGCCGCCCGATCCGAGCGAACACCACCGAAATTTTCTTCCAGGAAAGCTCGAAGTTCCGCAACAGTGTCCGTATCGTGTCCGAACACGGCCGACACACCTGGGATAGCCGCGAGGCGTGCCGCATCTTCCGTAGCAGCGCAGCCAACGGCAATCACAGACGTTGCGCCTTCTCGGGACAGACGCCGAAGCGACTGCCGACTCTTGCGAGATGCCGCTGCCGTCACCGCGCATGTGTTGACGATAGCAACATCAGCTTCATTCTCGCGTGAAGTCGGGCTCAACCCGTAACTTTCGAGAACGCCGCGCAGGTGCTCGGACTCGTATTGGTTGACTTTACAGCCAAGCGTAGTAATCAGATACTTGCGCTTCATCATGGAAAATGTACCGGACAGGCCTCCGATGCGGAAGCCGCGAGGGCACGTCCGTTGCAATATGCCCAGCGACCACCAGGAGAGTTTCGGTTGCTGGGGCCAGCAAATGCTGACGGAGAACGTATATGGCTACGGCTAAAACGGCTTGGGGAATCGACATCGGTCGGTGCGCCCTGAAAGCTGTCAAACTGCGGACGGGTGCCGAGGGTGCGGTCGAACTCGTCGCAACGGATTATATAGAGCACGCCAAGATTTTGTCCCAGCCGGATGCGGATCGACATGCCTTGATCGCTGAAGCGCTGGAAAAATTCCTGGCCAGAAACGACGTCTCCAAAGATCAAGTCGTGGTCAGTGTACCGGGGCAGCACACGCTCGCTCGATTTACCAAGTTGCCCCCCGTCAAGAAAAACAAGATTCCCGACATCGTACGCTACGAGGCCGACCAGCAGATTCCGTTCGACATGGATGAAGTGATCTGGGACTACCAGACCTTTCAGCAGGAAGATATGCCGGACGTCGAGGTCGGCATCTTCGCCATGAAGAAGGAACTGATCCGAGAGCATCTTCTCCATTTTGAACAGGCGGCCATCGAGCCGACCGCCGTCCAGCCGGCACCGCTCGCGGTCTACAACGCCGTCGCCCAGGATGGCATGCTCGGCGAAGAAGCCACCATCATTCTCGACATCGGGGCCGACAACACCGACCTGATTATCTCCACCGAAGAAAGCTTCTGGACGCGTACGATCCAGCGCGGCGGCAACAGCTGCACGGAAGCGCTCGTCAAAGCGTTCAAGCTTTCATTCTCCAAGGCGGAAAACCTGAAGCGCACGGCCGAGACCAGCAAATATCGCCGTCAGATCTTCCAGGCCATGCGACCGGTCTTCGCCGATCTCGTACAGGAATTGCAGCGATCCATCGGGTTCTATTCGTCCACGCATCGCGACGCATCCATCGGAAAGATCTTCGCCGTCGGTGACGCCTTCAAGCTGCCGGGTCTCCAGAAATACCTGCAGCAGAACCTCGGGCTTGATGTCATATGCCCCGAGAAGTTCGAGAAAATCTCTCCCTCGAAACCATCCGGCGCAGCGGCAGAACACGTCCTCAGCCTCTGGTCGGCGTACGGACTGGCGGTGAACGGCCTCGATCTTGGGAAAGTCTCCTGCAACCTGTTGCCGACCGAAATCGCCAAGCAGATCGTCTGGCGCAAAAAGAAACCAGCGTTTGCCGCGGCCGCAGCTTGTCTTGTTCTCGCCGGCGGTTCCATCTGGTTCCGCTATTCCGCCGATACCAGTGCCATGGCGTCGGCTCTCGGTTCGGCAGAGACCGTCGCCGCACCAAGCCCCGAGAACGCCCAGCGCACCATCAACAGTGGCCCACCCTCCACCGCGCCGCTGATTGAACAGGCTGCAACGGTCATGAAGGCAGGCGAATCTCTAAAGAAGGCCTTTGGGGCGTTGGAAGGCGGCGGCGATGAAGAACGCCAGGTGACGGAAGAATTCCTGCGAATTCAACGGAACAAGGCCGTCGTCGCGCAGATCTACAATTTGCTTCACGAATCGGTGCCGGTGCATGAGTTCGGGCAATCGGAAGACCCCGAAACCTACGCACGCTTGGTCTCGGAAGTTTCGAAGCCACGCAGCGAGCGCAAAGAGATGTGGGTCCAGTCGGTCAACCTTCAGTACATGCAGGATGTGAACAACCCGATCTGGCCCGAGCCGCTACTGTCAGCACCGGAGCCGATCAATGATCCGACCGCCGAAACCCCCGCGTTTCGGATCGTCATCACACTCTTTACCCCGTTCGAAAAAGGTCCACAGCTCGTGGCGGATACCTACCTTCCGAAGCTCCGCGAAAATGGCCGTAAGCCAGGTATGGGCTTCTACCTCGACCGTGCGCACCTGATGTACGGCAGTCGCTTCATTCCGACGGAGGAAGGCTTCAGCCGTGAATTCGGCTCCGCCGCGACCATCACGGGCTCGTTCCGCCAGGAAACACAGGCGGCCAAACCCAAAGATGCGCCGCGTGATGCTTACCTGTATGACCCGCTGACCGGTGAAGAACTCAACAAGGACTGGCAGCTTGAGGTCTGGTGCGATGTGATTCTGGAAGACCTGCCAGAGGAATACCTTGATTCGCTTGAAGCAGAGAACGCAGACGAAGAAGAGACGGGTGCCGAAGACGAATAGGTAGGCCACGCGCCAGCTTCATAAGAGCCAGGAGGCTATCGTGAATTTTATCAAGCGACATATTTTCTATATCGGATGCGGACTAGCCGCCGCCGCCGGAATCGCACTCGCAGCGACCGGCTACACCGCCATGCCGGCGGTCGGCAAGGAACTTGAAAAAGCCAAGGGCATCTATGACGGCCTGGGGCGTTTGTCGAGCAAGCCCGCCAACGAAAGCACGATCGAAGCGTCTCAGGCAAGAATCGATAAGGTCCTTGCTGATTCCGAACAGGTCCAGAAAAAGGCCGAAACGCTCTACGGGTACGATTTGCTCGTTCCCGATGTGCTTCCCAATGGCGAAAACAACCTGAAACTCGAATTCAAAAAGCTGTATATCGAGGGTCTCAACAACTTCTCCGAACTTCTGCGTGCCGGTCAGGCACCGACAAGCCGTGAGATTCAGCTCATGGAAGAGAAGATCGATAAGGAGATCTTCCAGGAGAGCCAGAAGGGGCTGGATCGCGGCGCCACGCCCGACGCCGCTCCGGACCTCGGGCCTGATTACAACGACGCCGGCGTATTGACGCGTTCAGGTGTCAAGACGCGTGCGGTACAGCGTGCTGCCATCCAGAAGGCACTCTCGATCAACTGCTACATCACGCCGCCGGCACCAAAGAAAGCAACCGCCGGAAAATCCGGTCCGCCACCCAGCTTTCAGTATCATCCCTACCTGAGCGATATCGATGACCTCGAACCACCGATCATTGATGACATCTGGTGGGCGCAGCTGCATTACTGGATTCAGAAAGACATCGTCGACGCGATCGTGAAGGTCAACGACGAAGCAGGCGATGCCGCGACGGCAGCTGGAAAAAATCGATGGGTCGGCGTCATGCCGGTCAAGGAAATCATCTCCATCCGTCTGATGGAACGATTCGTGGTTGATGACGAAGATTTCTTCATCGGCGCAGCACCGGGCGGTTTTGGCGAAGCACTGCCCGCCGGAACACGGAACACGGTCTTTACAAACTCAATGTCCGGACCCACATACGATACGATCCAGTTCACGGTCAAGCTGATCATGGATCAACGCGATGTGATGGCTTTTGTGAAACAGCTCTGCGACGGGAAATTCCACTCGCTGCTCCGCGTGGCCTACACCGCTGTCGAACCCAATCGGTTCATGCACGACAAGGTCTACGGGGCCGAGCCCATTGTGAACGTGGTCCTGGATTTTGAGACCATCCTCGTCCCGAGCTTCTTCCGACCGCTCATTCCCTTCGGTGTCTGTGAAACATACGACTATATGGATTGCGTAGACCCGGAAGCAGAGTCGGACGAAGGCTGAGAAAAGTACACGGTAAAACGCCCGCATCGAAACTCGATGCAGATCTTCAGAGCGCATGCAACGCCTGAAGAAACATAGCTGGAGAAGTAGGTCAATGGCAAAGCAACTCGTCGGTCCGTTTGAACGGCATGTCGAAAAGCTTGTACTCGGTGTTGTTGGTTTGGCGCTGCTGGCAGTCATCGCACTGTTCCTGGCAACGTCACCGAACAAGATCGATATCGATGGTGAAATGGTCGGCCCCGGTCAAATCGGAAACAAGGTCTACGACAAGGCCGAAGAAATCCGAGGTAGAATCAGCCGCGCCAAGCCAGATGAAGAGGCGATGGCGTTTGACCCCCTCTACAACACCTTCGAAGAAGAAATAACGTCAATCAGCAAGGCGGAAGTCAAAACCGTCCTGCCGGCCGTGGTGCGATTCAGCCCGCCGGTCCCCATCATCGACAAAGCAGGCAAAACGACCCAGGACCGAACCCTCGTCGAAGTCATTCCGTTCGAGCCTCCGGTCCTCACCAACGGCCGTTCAAAATTCATCTTCGAAGATGAAGACGAAAACGAACGATTGATCGAATCCAATTGGGCAACGGTCAGTGCTACTTTCAGTGTCCGCGGACAAACAGAAAAACAGCAACTTGAATACGGTCCGAAACGCAGTGAAGTTGTCTTCTTCCCGGCCGAACTGCAGCGTCGAAAACTCAGGAATGACGGCACATGGTCCGACGACGACTGGCAGCAGGTAGACAGCTGGCCCACCGAAGTCGGCTTCGGTTCGGTGCCCACCGTACAACTCGTTCGAAATGAAGATCAGGAATGGGAAGCGCCGCGAGAGGTCTTCAAGTCCGTCCAGAACTTCTTCGAAAAACTTCGCGATCCGGTCGTTCAGAATAATATCATCCGACCGCTGATGCCCGACGTGTTCCTCGGTGATCAATGGCAGATTCCCATTGTTACTGTGAAGCGCGATATCCTCATGCAGGACATGTGGTACCTCTACTACGGGCAGGACGACGTCCCGGAACAACCGGAAAACCGATATGAGGAGGTCGAACGTTCGTCCGACGACGCCGCAGGCGAGCCGGAAGTGTCGGCTTCAGAATTGATCGAGGAGTCGAAGCGATACCTCCGTGAAGCCCGCGAGACCTGTGTTGCGCAGGCTGCCATCAAGGCCTACAACCGTGCTCTCGATGCCGAACGACTGCCCGACGCATCACGATTGGACAAAGCCAACGCCGCCAACCTGAAACGCGAAGCGAACAACGTACAGGACGACATCGAACGCGGCTTGTGCAAGCCGAAGGGCGGTGGTGGCCCGGTACAGACCAAAGCCAAGGAACCTCCGCCGGTGCAGCAGTTCTGGGCACACGATGCCAAACCATCAAGCATCGAACCCGGTGGCACCTATCAGTACCGTATCAGGCCGCGAATTTTCAATCGCCTCGCTGGTCAGCCGACGCTCTTCTCTGACGCCAAGTTCGCAGAGACGATCATCTTGAATGGTCCCTGGTCAGATCCGACGGCGCCGGTCACATTTGCGAGAGACAAGTTCTACTACCTGACCGGGTCGGACAATCGACGCAACGATATCTCCCTGGAAATGTACCGCTGGTTTGACGGCGAATGGGTCAAGACCAACGGAAAGTTCACCGTGGGTCAGCGCTTATTCGAACGCGACCGTGTCTTTGTGCCCAACCCACTCAACCCGGATGAAATTGACAATCCACGGGTTCCTTTCGACATGGAAGGAATCGTCGTCGACATCGACCACACCCGTTCACAGAGAATCCGAAAGCAGGATCGACGAGGCAATGTCACCTTTGAATCAGCTTCTGAAGATTGTGCAGTGGTGATTCTTGGGGAAGATGGTCGATTACATGAACGATTCGTGTCGACCGACAAGGTGGACCCGGGTAGGTCCTTCAACAAAGGACGTATCTTCAAGAAACCCGCAGGCACCAAATAGCCTGTATGTTGAAATAGGTAATTAGGGGGTGTGCAGGACGCACAACCAGATTGATTTGTTGTGCGGTTGCGTAATTCCGATCAGGCGGCTTGCCGTTATGCTTCCGCCTCATACTTGGAGCCTCACGAGGTCGATGAAAACAGACCTCTCGGTTACCGCGTGTCGGCTGGGTTCGTGCCCATGGTTTTGGCCGTCACCATGACCTCGCCGAGGTTCAAGCCGGTCAGGGTCAGCGTGATGCGGACAACCGGTTTCCGGAAGTCTGTTTCAAGCTGTTAGTTTTCTACCCAGGTATGCTTTTGAGGTGCTCTATCCTGGTTGGTTAGGGCAACATACTTGGATTTGTGCGGGGTTGCGGCGTCATAAGCCACACCCTAGAATCTCGCCCCGGTCGATCGCAGGCGCGGTTTCGGCCCACAGCAGGTAGCACTCGCATGTAAGTTCTTGTGCGAAGCTGCCGGGAAATCGTCATTCGATTCCCCCGCTGGAGCCGGCGAGAAGGCAAACGATAGGTGAATTCGGCCTCATGAACACACGACGCACGGCGGTTCGCCGGTGCGTGCCTGATGTCGTTCTTGAGGCTGTGAAGTTTTGGCTGCAAACAACCGGATCGATTCGCCGCTGTGAATTGTCAGGCACAACGTCATGACGGTTTCACATTGAATGTAGAAGCGGATGCACAGACCGCGCTGCATTTGGGGGCGTTTGGCGCGAGGAGGTTATTCCCTTGTTGAGTTCGAGGTTTTTCAATGGGCCGGCGTGTCTGACAGGCATGTTCGGTATCTTGCTGCTTGCGTCTCCCGTTTGGGGGGGAGAGAACGAAGATGCACTGGCCCGCGCAGTCGCGCAGTTTGAGAAGGGAGAATATCTCGCCGCCCAGGAAACCCTCGGCACCGTGGACCGCAGCTCGCTGTCCGCCGGTGATCAGGAGCGACGGGACGATTACCTGAATCGCGTCCAGGTCGCCATCATGATGGAAGACAAGGCACTTCGGAATGTCGAAGATGCTGAGACGGCCATCGAGAACGGTGACAAAGTGCAGGCACGACAGCTTTTGCAGGCTGTCCTTGAAAACGAGTACGCGCCACAGTCGATCACCCGCGTCGCCCAGAGCATGATGCAGGACCTCGACTCGGGCGATAACAATGGTGCCAACCGAATGGCATCAGCTCAGACCGCCGCCCCGCAGGATGGCGGCAACGGTGATGCAGCCGACGATGGAAACGATCAGCCCAACGGTAACGGCCCAGAGGCCGTCGCGCGGGCCCGCAAGTGGACTGAACGCGGTGATGAACTTGCCGC
>JBMYUM010000139.1:0-9631 GCA_049605375.1 Phycisphaerae bacterium
GATATAGATACATTGGGAATGCGGGATCTCAAGCGTGTTGGAGACGATCTCATAGGCGCGCGGATGCGGCTTGCCAAATTCGCCATCCAGTTCTCCGGTCAACACCACCAGATCCAATCGCTCTTCAAGACCGAGCGCCGTCACTTTGTTCCGTTGCATGATGGCCGGCCCATCCGATATGAGCGCAAGTTTGCAACGATCGGCCAGACGATGCGCATCGAGCCGTTGCAACGCGCGTTCGGCATCCGGGAGCAGATTGACATCGGGAGTGTGCGCTCGATAGGTATGGATCATCTTGTGCACGGCCGCTCGATCCGCGGGCTGCTTCAACCAGGTTTCAAAGAGCAGGTTGAAAATCTTGCGACGGTTTCCCGTGCGGTAGGTCTCTTTCATGAATTGAAAGGCCGCGTCATCATCCTGCAGTATGTCAGCGAATGCCTGACTGACAGCGCGAAAGCCGGAGATGGCAAATTCACTCTCCGCCATGAGCGTGTCGTCGAGATCGAAAACGACGGCCTTGCATTGCATGAATCAGAGTCCGAGTTTGGAGGTGGCGCGGTTGACGAAAACGGCGTCATCATATCGAAGCATGGCAACGTCGGGCTTGAATCCCCGCTTGCCGATTCGTGGTTTCCGCCCCATGCATTCCTCCATCAACCACCTGGGGAAGTCAGCCCCCGCCTGAATAGCCAGCGGCACACCGCCGCCGAATCTCGGATTGATTTCAAGCACGCAGAGTCGTTGTTCCTGATGATGCATGCATTGGACTGTCACGACACCGGGTGCACCGCCCAGCGCTCGAACGGTTTCTTTGGCCAATTCGATGACTTCGGGTTGATCAACGGTAATGCCCTTGCTGACTTCACCACCGCGTACTTCAAGGCGTTTTCGTGGAACGGCGCATCGTGGCTCACCGTCGAGTCCGCAATAGACATCGGTGGTGTACTCCGGACCGACAAGCATCTCCTGCACGAGCGCTTCCTTGACGCGCTGACCATGGAAGTCGAGTTCTTCGCGGTTGCGTATGACGTGGTTGCCGACGGCTGCGCTTCCAAATCGTGGTTTAAGGAAATAGGGGAAACGGTGACGTTTCTTTTCGGCGACGTCTTCCCACGTCTGGGTTCGCGGGCAGTCGAGTCCGTTCGCCGTCAGAAACTCGAACGTGGCAAGCTTGTCACGGCAGGTGTCGATCATGTCGGCGGAAGCGATGAGTGCATGGCACCCCAGCGCCTCAAACTGATCGCGTGCGGCGGCGATCGGCGGCAATTCGTGATCGAGCAGCGGCACGAGCATGTTGATCTTCTGGCGTTTGACGATCGTCAGCAATGCATCGACATAGTCGGGATCATCGACACGGGGGACAGTGAAGACCCTATCGAGACAGTGCATCGCCGGTGCGCTCATGGAGAGGTCGGCACCGATCAGGGTGACATCCTGCTGGAGCTGTTGCGATGCCCTGCGGAAGCACTCGACCAGCGCCACGCGACGTCCTGCGCATGAGAACAGAATTCGTTGTTGGCGGCCCATCGTTGCCTTCCTTGTCAATGGCCTTGCTCGCGACAGGCCTGAAGCTGAACGCAGGTCCGTGATGACACGGACCAGTTCGATTCGAATATTGCCAGTCGTTCCCCTATTCCGTGAAGACGCTCGGATCACGGCTCCCGACAACGTCGGACAAGGACTATATCGGCATGGTCGGCCTGTGGCACGACTCAGACAAAGATTGCCGAGGGCCGTCTGTCGGCATTCTTTGAATTTGCACGGTTAGTCAGCACGTGTACCCTTGGGGCATGAATTGCGGCATTCTCAGTAGCGGAACCGAGCTTACCACGGGCCAGACGGTTGATACGAATTCGGCGTGGATCGGTGGCGAGTTGACGCGAGCCGGTGCGATCGTGCTCGAACATCGAACCGTCGGCGACGACATGGCATCGTTCGTTCGGGCCATTCAGCAAATGCACGCCGTTTGCGACGTGATCGTAATCACCGGCGGCCTGGGTCCAACGACGGATGACTTGACGCGTGAAGCGATCGGCGAGGCATTCGGGCGTCCGCTGCAGTTGGACCCTGCAGCTCTTCAGGATGTCGAAGCCTATTTCGAGCGTATGCAGCGCCCGATGCCGGATTCGAATCGCAAGCAGGCGTTGATCCCTGAGGGCGCAGCGATGGTCCGCAATCCTCGTGGGACCGCTCCCGGTGTCCATCTGGAGGTCGATGGGAAACACATCTTCGCCCTGCCGGGGGTGCCTTCTGAAATGAAGGTGATGTTCGACGCCGTCAGCGACCTCGTTGGCCACCGAAATGCCGGCAGTCATGCGGTCCTGCGTTACCTGCGTTGCTTCGGCATGCCGGAAGCCAGAGTCAGTGACGAACTCGGGGCGTTGATGGATCGGGATCGTAATCCGCTGGTTGGAACAACTGCTTCCCGTTGGGTCATTACGGTCCGGATTCTTGCTCGGGCCCAATCCGAGGATGCCGCCGAGGTTATCGCTCAAAACGAAGAGGCCGAGGTTCGGAGTCGACTGGGCGACATCGTTTTCGGCACGGGGGATGCGACGCTGGAACTGGCCGTCGGCGACGCCCTGGCAGCACGAGGCTTGCAGATTGCGACGGCGGAATCGTGTACGGGCGGCTTGATCGCGAAGCGTCTGACGGACATTCCGGGAAGCAGCGGCTGGTTTACCGAAGGCTTTGTAACTTATGCAAATGAGGCAAAGCAGGCCAGGTTGCAGGTCGACCCCGGCCTGATCGAAGCACATGGTGCGGTCAGCGCCGAGGTAGCGGAGGCCATGGCAGCCGGTGCGAGTGCCCGTGCCGGCACGGCTTATGCGGTTTCCACAACGGGTGTTGCCGGGCCTGGTGGTGGAACGGCGACAAAGCCGGTGGGTTTGGTGTTTATCGGCCTGAAGACGCCGGACGGCGTCACCTCACGCCGCTTCACCTGGGGTGATCACTTTTCGCGTGGTGAGATTCGAGACGCCGCGTGCAAGACGGCGTTGAATATGGTGCGACTTCATTTGCTTACCTGTGGCTGATTGCGGTAGCTGGTTCTGCGGTGCTGAAATCGTCGGATATCGCCCCTGATCCCGTTGCGATTACATGGTGTCCTCACTAGAATTCAGGCGCTGGGCATGGTGCGCACTGTTGCGGTGGTGTGCAGCCTCCTGCTGGCCAGCCGGCGATCGTCGAACTTCCGAGGGATGCATTCAGCTATGGCGGAACCCAAACGCGACCCCAACGGCACGATTCGTGAATACTTTCACAATATCTGGCAGACGGTGTACACCATTCTGGTCGGGATGCGTATTTCGCTGAAATATTGTTTCGCGAAGACGATTACCCTGCAGTATCCCGACGTGGCTCCTGCCTTGCAGTCCAGATATCGCGGTTTTCACTACTACGAGATCGAAAAGTGTATCGCATGCGATCAGTGTGCGAAGGCTTGCCCGATCGACTGTATCTACATTGAAAAGTCGGGTCCTCGCAAGATCGACAAGGCTTCCGGCATCGCTGTCGGTGGCGCGATGACCCGTTATGCCATTGATTATGCCAAGTGCATGTTCTGTGGTCTCTGCTGCGACCCCTGCCCGACGGACTGCATCCACATGGGTAACGTCCATGACATGTCGGGTTACACGCGGAAGGATATGATCGTCGAGTTTACGGAGTTGGCGGTGGATGGCCATCAGACGCCGCAACCTCTTTGGATGCAGAAGGATGAACTTCCTGCATGGGCGGCCCAGCGTAAGGAAGACTGGCATAACTACGTCCATTCGCATGACCAGCTGAGCAACAAGACGGAAGAGCGTCGTCAGGAGATGCTGAAGGCGCTGGAGCCCTCTGAGAAGAAGAAGTAACTCGCAGCGGTCAGGTGTTGGCCACGGAAAAGGAATATGACCTTGCTATCCCCCATGATCACCTCAATGCGAATGGTCGGCACAAGCGTGCCGGCGGCTGACCAGTTTGCTGCTTATCAGTATTCAAGCACCGAGCTGGTGCTGGGCATGGTCCTGTTTGCCATTGCGGGTTTTGCGATTGTGTTCGTTGGTCTCCTTCTGGGTAAGTTCGTGCGTCCGACGATGCCGCACCCGGAAAAGGGAACGGCGTACGAATGCGGTGAGCCGGCCATTGGTGACAGCTGGGTTCAGTTCGACCTTCGTTTTTATACGGTGGCTCTCGTTTTCATCGTCTTTGACGTCGAAATCGCTCTGCTTTGGCCATGGGCGGTGGTCTTGAAAGACATGGGTGGGATGGCATTCTGGCCGTTCCTTGTGTTCTTCCTGCTGATTGCCATTCCTTTCGCTTATGAGTGGAAATCGGGCTATCTGACGTGGGTACGTGATACATCGGCCCAGAATCGTCGCAGCCTGCTTGATCTGGATACGCCGGCCACGCCGGCGGCCGCACCCGTGGTTGCTGACGATTCCATGGCGCCGGAACCCGCTGGGACGGTTGCGTAATCAAGTTCGGGGTCGGGTTGTCATAGAAAGGTGACGTTATGAGTTGGATCGAAAACCGGTTCGAAGAAGGGTTGATCGTGACCTCGGTGGACTGGGCGATCAACTGGGGTCGCGCCAACAGTATTTGGCCGATGACCTTCGGCCTTGCCTGCTGTGCCATTGAGATGATGGCGGTTGGTGCTTCACGTTTCGACATTGACCGTTTCGGTGCCGGTGCCTTCCGCGCCTCTCCGCGTCAGGCTGACCTGATGATTGTGGCCGGAACGGTAACGTACAAGATGGCAAGCCGTTTGAAGCGGTTGTACAACCAGATGCCGGAACCCAAATACGTCATGGCGATGGGTGCCTGCACGGTTGGTGGCGGCCCTTACTTCAAGCACGGTTATCACGTGGTCAAGGGTGTTGACCTCGTGGTTCCGGTCGACATTTACGTTCCGGGTTGCCCGCCGCGTCCGGAAGCACTGATTGAGGGTCTGATGCGGCTTCAGGACAAGATTCGTCACCAGACGCGTGCGAAGAGCGTCATGACAAAGGTCAAGGAAGCTGCTCTGTAGCGGCTGGTTCCTCCAGTAAGAAAGAACACGAAACCGTGGCACCAGAAGAAATCTGCAAGAGACTCACCGAGACGTTCGGCGACGCGATTGAAGATACGGTATTGGAGGCTGGTCGGCCTTATGCGCAGGTGTCGGCCGCTCGCTGGCTTGAGATTGCTCGCCACCTCCGTGATCACGATGCGTTCGGTTTCAATCTTCTCCGGTCGATCACGGCATTGGACCTGCTCGCCGAGAACAAGCTCGCCAGTATTTACGATCTATCTCACATTCCGCTTGATCAGGGTTCGGATCTGGTCACGACAACGCGCGAGTTCGCGATTCGCGTGGTGACTGATCGCGATGCGCCTTCGATTCCTTCGGTGGCGTCTATCTGGCCTGCAGCCGACTGGCATGAGCGCGAGTGTTTCGACCTGATGGGCATTCATTATGACGGGCATCCCGATCTTCGTCGCATCTTGTGCTGCGATGACTGGGAGGGCCATCCGTTGCGCAAGGACTACGAGTTCCCGTTGGAGTACAACGGTATCCCCGCAACGACCGAGTACGAATTTACGAATCCGCGGCACTAGGTTGTACATCGGCTGCCCTGCTTCACATGCGAGATGTGCGGGCGGCGTTCCCCAACGGTGCAACGGCTGAACGACATGGGCGACGGCGGTGGTTCGCGCGTTTTGGCGGCCCCGGGTCGTATCCAACTTTGAGAGGTCAACATGGCTGACATTACGCTGGAATCCAGGCCTGACGTGCTGATCGATCAACGTCCCGGTTCGCAGGCTGACCTGACGACGGAAGAGATGCTGGTCAACATGGGTCCGCAGCACCCATCGACTCACGGTGTGCTGCGTGTGGTTCTACGTACCGACGGCGAAATGGTGATTGAAGCGGAGCCGCACATTGGCTATCTGCATCGCTGCGCCGAAAAGATTGGCGAGAATGTCGCGCCCTACCAGTTCGTTCCGTACACCGACCGCATGGACTACCTTGCCGGAATGAACAACAACCAGGCGTTCGCGCTTGCGGTTGAGAAGCTCTGCGGGATCGAAGTTCCCACCCGTGCGCAAATCATTCGTGTGATCTTTGCAGAGATGAATCGCATCGCATCGCACCTTGTGGCGTTGGGCACGTACGGACTGGACATGGGTGCCTTTACGCCATTCCTGTACTGCTTCCGCGAACGGGAAATGATCCTTGACCTGTTTGAGGCCGCCTGCGGCGCCCGCCTCACGTACAGCTACATTACGGTTGGTGGCGTCCACGATGACATCCCGGACAACTGGGCCCAGCGTTGCAGCGATTTCCTCGACTACTTCGAACCGAAGATCGAGGATTACAACAACCTGCTGAGCTTTAACCACATTTTCGTCAAGCGGACGGGCAACATCGGACTGGTGTCGCCGGAAGAGGCTGTCGCCTTCGGGCTGACGGGCCCGTGCCTGCGTGGCAGCGGTATTCGCTGGGACCTTCGCAAGGTCACGCCGTATGACGGCTACGAAACTTATGACTTTGATGTTCCGATCGGTGAACCCGGTGGAACAGGCAATATTCCGCACGGCGTCACGGTCGGTGACTGCTGGAGTCGTTATTTTGTTCGCGTTCTTGAGATGACCCAGTCTGTGCGGATTGTCCGGCAGGCGTTGGATCGTCTTGAACCGGGCGATACGGAAGCCAAGAAGCTGAAAGGCCTCAAGCTTCCGGATGATGAAGCGTACGTTGAAATCGAGAATCCGCGTGGTCAGCTCGGTTTTTATGTTCGCGGCGATGGCTCTGCGATTCCATCGCGTGTGAAAGCGCGTGGTCCGAGTTTCTGCAATCTCTCCATCTTGAACTTCCTGTGCCATGAGGTTCTTCTGGCCGACGTTCCTGCGATCATCGGAAGCGTTGACGTGGTGATGGGAGAGGTTGATCGCTAAGACAAAGACGCTAGGTTTGTCGCCTGGCCGATGAGGGCATATTCCGCGCCAACCAGTGTGGCCTGGGTGGAAGGTGCCTGTTCCAGTGAAGCCGCCGTGCGAGCCTGATCATGGCGCGTATCGCGGATTGGAGTTTCTCCGGTGAGTCAATTTTCGCTTCCATGGAAGCCGAAGCGTGCGATTCCGCTGAACCCGATTACGGGTTCCATCGCGGGTATCGCTCGCTTGATTGCGGCGATCGCCACCCCCATCGTTTCCAGCATCCCCGGCATCATCCTGATCTCTGCTGTGATTGGCGTGTGTCTGGGTGTCTGGGCCCATGCCCTGCTTTTTGCCTACGTTGATCGCTACGTTCTCGCAGCGGCAACGGCGATGGGCATGACGGCGGGTGCCTACGGATTGATGCCGGCGCAGATCGGCGAGATCCTCCAGGCAAACGGCGGCATGGCGGCGGACCTGTCCGGCATTCTCCAGTACGTTTTCTACCCGATCCAGTTCGGCTTCGTGCGTGACTTGATCGGTCTTGGTGCATTGGTCGGCCTGTTTCAGGTCGTGCCTGCCTATTTCATCTGGTGGGAACGAAAGGTCGCAGGTCGCATTCAGTCTCGTCTTGGACCAATGCGTGTCGGAGGTTGGCACGGTTGGGCCCAGAGCGTGGCCGATGGTATCAAGTTGATCAACAAGGAAGACCTCGTTCCAGCCCAGGCAGATGGCGCGTTGTTCCGTGCCGCCCCTTATTTTGCGGTCATTCCATCGCTGATGGCGTTCATCGCCCTCCCGTTTGGCGTGAACTACGTTTTCCGCGAGTTGGACGTGGCGTTGGTCTTTATTCTGGCCATGCTCGGCGTGGAAGTCTTTGCGGTTATCCTCGCCGGCTGGGCATCAAACAACAAATGGAGCGTTTACGGTGCAATGCGCGAGGCATGCCAGATGGTGTCGTACGAGATTCCACTTGGCATCGCGTTGATGATTCCGGTTGTCTCGGTAGGCTCCCTGAGCCTTCGCGAGATCAGTGAAGCGCAGGCCGGCGGCTGGTTCAACTGGCTGGCGTTCAGTAATCCGTTCTGCTTCGTCGCGTTTATCTGCTATTTCATTGCCTCTCTGGCCAGCTGCAAGCGGGCACCGTTCGACCTTCCGGAATCGGAAAGTGAGTTGGTTGCCGGCTTCCTGACGGAGTATTCCGGTCTTCGCTGGGCTCTGTTCTTCCTTGCGGAATATGCGGCCATGTTCGTGGTGGCGGTTCTGGCCTGCCTGCTGTTCCTCGGCGGTTGGAATTCGTTCCTGCCGGCATCGTGGTTCGACGGTCTGGGCGATACCTGGATTGCTGACGGGATCCGCGGCCTGTTTGTGGGTGGCCCGGTCTGGTTGTTCCTGAAGGCCGTCTTCATGGTTTATGTGCAGATGTGGGTCCGTTGGACTCTTCCCCGCATTCGAATTGACCAGGTTCTGTACGCCTGCATTCAGGTGTTGTTGCCGATGACGATGTTCCTTCTTCTGGGCGCAACATTGTGGACCTGGGCTTCCACGTCGAACAATCCGGCGTGGGTTCTCTTCGCGACGATCATCAATTGGATTTGCGGGCTGATTGGTATGGTTTTTGCGCTTGGCTTCCCTGTTATTGCCGCGTACGGACTGTATCATCGTCGGCGACTGGTTGGGAATCTCGTAGTGGATGCGATGCCGGGCTCGTAGCCGGTAGAAATGGGTGGATCATGACCGGTGTACTTTCGAACATGACGGTTTTGCTGGCGGCTTTCGTGCTTTTTGGTGGCTCGGCGGTCCTCGCAGAGGATGCCACAACCACGGACAGCACGGCGGCAGCGGCGACATCCGACGCACCGGCAACTGCGGGTGACGCGGTCGCCCCCATGAATGGGGTCACAAGGGCCGTCCCGAGTGGCTGGCTCGATGCCATCCTGTTCTACTTCGTTGCCGGCGTTGCGGTTATCAGTTCGATCGCGGTTTGCCTGACGCAGAATATCGTTCGCATGACCGTTTGGTTGTTCATGACGCTGGGGGCGGTTGCCGTCCTGTATTTCCAATTAGCGGCGAACTTCCTCGGTGCGATCCAGTTGATTGTCTATGCCGGCGGAACACTTGTGCTGCTGGTTTTCGGTGTGATGTTGACCAGCAAGTCGCCTTGGGTGCGGTTTACACCTTCACTCTGGGAAGTCGGCGGCGCGACCGTCGTTTGCGGTTTGCTGCTGGGCGTTTTGTGTACGGTACTCGTCAGTGCCCCCTGGGTCACGGCAGAGGGCGTGGTTCCGGGCACACCGATGAAAGCATTTGGTGAAGCGTTCATGACGACCTACCTGGTTCCGTTTGAGGTGGCCGGGGTTGTCCTGATGATCGTGATGGTTGGTGCCGCACACCTGGCGCGACAAGAAGGTAATTGATCGATCCACGCGTGCGTGCACGCCTGGGTCTGGTTGTTCGCTGGAGCTGAGGGTTCATGGTAATCGGTCTGACACACTATCTGGTGGTAGCGGCGGTCCTGTTTTGCACAGGTCTGTTTACCATGATGACCAAGCGTAACGCGATTGGGATTTTGATCGGCGTCGAACTGGTCCTGAACAGCGCTAACGTGAACCTGGCGGCATTTGATCGATTTGGTGAACCGGGCCGGTTCGATGGTCAGATTGCGGCCCTGTTTATCATCGTCCTTGCGGCGGCGGAAGCCGCCCTTGCGGTCGGTATCTGCATAAAC
>JBMYUM010000140.1:0-9592 GCA_049605375.1 Phycisphaerae bacterium
GATTCCCCGATGTGACGTTCTTTACGTCTACTCATAATTAGTCGCAGCTTCACAATTCTCTAACACAGGGGGCGTACAACACGCGCCGGTTGTTTCGAAGACCGAAGAGTATCTCAAAGGATACGTGCACACGTTGGTTTTTCACGCTAACAGGCAGAGCAGGGAAGAGGTGCCCAGCATGTATTCTTGCAATGGCAAACGCCGCCATGCATTTACGATCATCGAGATTCTCGTTGTCGTTGCCATCATTGTTCTGTTGGTGGCGATTCTGATGCCGAGTCTTAGCCAAGCCAGACAGCATGCAAAGTCTGTGTTGTGTGGGTCGAATCTGCATCATATTGGTTTGTCGGTTGCGGTATACGCAACCGAATCCGACGGCTACTATCCCGTTTCCTACTATTACCCACGCAATCCCGCTGGTTCCTGGTCTGTTAAGCAACAAAACAAGGCCCATCCTTTTGGTTACGTCCACTGGTCGTATGCGATTAACCAGAATGGGGCGATAGAAGACAAAGCCTTCCAGTGCCCGGACTATGAGAATGGCGGTGCGCCGCGAACGAATCCCGGCGAGGATCCTCATGATTGGGAAGGTGGGCAGATTGATCAGAACGGTGACAAAGCGCCAGCACGGTTGCGAGACAAGCAGGCGACCCGCATGGCGTATACCGCGAATGCGATCCTCATGCCCAGGAATAAGTTCACCCGTAAGTTGTCGGACGGGCCACGGACCAATCGTTTTGTGGTTGACTCGGAATTAAAGCGTCCTGGTTCGACGATCCTGATGACAGAGTACCTGAATAAATGGAAAGCGCTTGGGGCCAAGGAAAGTGAAGGTGTGCTGAGCAAGGCACATCGACCGATCAATCCCTTTTTCCACGTCGGAAGTGGCTTTAACGAATACAAAGCGCCCAAGAGCAACCCCGGCTTCATCTACGGGTTGCCGCAAGACCAGGAATACTATGGGTTGCTGGCCCAGGATACAGTGAAGAGCGGACTGAACGTGTTGGACTATACCGCAGGTGTGTCGCAAATGAATGCAGTGGGCCGTCACCATCCAACCAAGGACCCTTTTTTCAGGGAACGTTACGGCGGATCGGCCAATTTCCTCTATGCAGATATGCATGTAGACAACAAGACGATCCTGGAAACGCTGCGCAGAAGACACTGGGGGGATAAGTACTACTCACTCGAAGGTGCCAATGACGTACTCAATATGTCTGTCATTCATTCTGCAGGAAACAACTAGCGGTCGGCCGGTAAGCACCTATCTGTGTTATTGGTAGCAGATAGTTCCAAAACTCACATCGCTCGTTCCAAGGTTCAATCGCAAACCACGAATGGTGAGTGTGCGACGCGAATACGCAATGGATACGAGTGAAGCAATAAATAACCAGTGATGGCGTCCGGTTTGTCGGTCACACAAGGAAAAGCTGATGGCATGAGTTGGCATGTCAGATGTGTGACCAGTGATCCCTGCGCATTATTAATGTGTGTTGGTTTTGCGCAGGCGGCTCTTGGAAGGTTGTCTTACTTCGCCTTGGGATTTCCTTGAGGCTGGCCAGACTTATTCCAATATTTATGTGTGCTTAACACGCGGTCCTTCCGTGTTCGTTATTCTCCTCGCGTGGAAAGCGCAGGTTTTGCCTTGCGTTAACTTCACACGGAACCAGGTCAACGTGGTTGGCCGCAGCAGCAGAGACCACGTTTTCTTCTGCTTTGAACGACGAAAGGTGTGACCGAACTTAGTACACCGTCTTGTGGTTAGGAAGAGCAGAGAAAGGAAACCGTACATGTATCGACGACATAGGAACATGCAGGGCTTTACCATCATCGAACTTCTCGTGGTGGTTGCAATCATTGCTTTGCTCGTTGCCATCCTCATGCCGAGCCTTTCACAGGCAAGAAAGCATGCAAAGACAGTGCAATGTGGTGCAAATCTCCACCACGTAGGCTTGGCCGTGTCAAATTACCTGTTTGAATCGGGCGGCGTTTACCCGGCTTCGTACTACTATCCCGAAGATGAGTTTGGCAGCTGGTCTCTTCGTGGTCAGAACAACCAGCATCCCTTCGGTTACATCCACTGGTCGTTCTTTATGTACGCCAGCGGTAAAGTCGGTCAGCAGGCGTTCCAGTGTCCTGAGTATGAAAACGGCGGCGCACCGCGTACCAATCCCGGACCTGACCCAGAGAACTGGGAAGGTGGGCAGATCGATCAGAACTCGCAAGCCAACCCAAACCAGTTGGAAGATAAGCAGGCGCCGCGCATGGCGTACGCAGCCAACGCCGTCATCATGCCGCGTAACAAATTCACCAAAACGCTTTCGGGTGGTCCACGTGTGAACAGGTTTGTCCAGGATGGACAGATTACGTCACCCGGTAACACCGTTATGGTCACGGAATACCTGAACAACTGGCAGGGGCTTGGTGTTCGTGATGGTGGTGGGGTCCTGAGCAAGGCCCACCGCCCGATCAACCCATTCTTCCACGTGGGTGGTGGATTTGATGAATACCAGGCCGGTGTCAATAATCCCGGCTTCATCTATGGATTGCCGAATGATCAGAAGACTTACGGCCTGCTCGATCTGAAACAGGTTCGCGCGAAGGTGAACATTCTCGACGCGTCGTCAGGGGTTGCACAGATCAACGCCGTCGGCCGCCATCACCCATCGAAAGATCCACTGTATGCAGAGCGATTCGGTGGTTCGGCAAACTTCTTGTACGCAGATACACACGTCGACAACACAACTGTTCTTGACACGATCCGTAAGCGTCATTGGGGAGACGCCTACTACACGATCACCGGCGAGAACAAGGTGCTGAATATGCAGACGATCGATCAACCCTAGAGGGAACACCTGGTCGCGCAAGATGACAGGCGGTTGGTGCGACCGCTTGTCTCCCTTCGGGGGCGAATGAGTGACCGGGGCTTGGAGTTGCTTTTTGGTATTCGATCTGGCCGCCGGGCCGGACGGGTTAGAGGCGAAATCACGGGAGAAAAAAAATGGGAAAGAGAGAACGAGGCTTTGTTCTGGCCGGCGTATGTACGCTGGCGCTCTTGCCGGTATCGGCCTGGGCACAAAATGGTAACTGCGTCAACGACGGCGCAGGCGTATTCGTCGAGGGCGGTAACACGTTCACGATTGATGGCGGTCAGGTGAACGGTGCGGGTGCAACACTGTTCGTCGACTTCTTCTTCTCGCCAACGGGAACCAACGACTTCGTTGACGTTGATGGCGACCTGTTCGCTGGTTTCGATCCGGACACGTTCCCCTTCGTTGACCAGCTGGCAGCACAGTACACGCCGAATGCAAGCCTGAGCACCTGGTGGTTGTTCAACTACCGTTCAGTGGGTTCGGTCCGTGGCTTCAACCAGTTCGTGGAAAGCTCGACCTGCGGTATCGTTCCGATCTCGGTGACCTCGGAAGCCGGTATCTTCAACGGTTTCACCTACTCGGATGACAGCGGTATCCAGTGGGCTGGCCCGTTCGCAAACGCAAGCGGTACGCCGTTTGAGCAGTGCGAGATCGAGTTCGCGTTCCTTGACGTTCCAGGTTCGTACGCCGTGCAGATCCCGGGCGATCCGGCCTGGTTCCGTACGCCAGGCGCACCGGGCTACGGCCTCTGCCCGGTCCCGTCGTCGAACGGCTCACTGAGCCAGCTTCAGTCGCTTTCACGTGACTGCGGTACTTGTAGTGTCAGCGGAGATCCGTGCATCGTTGGTCGCGACATTGGTACCGACGGTGGTTGCTCGGATCCGGCCGACGTTTGCAACCCGACGCAGACCGTCACCCTGAACCTCACCACGCAGACCCCGAACCCCTCAACCGTCTTCGACGTACCGGGGGCCTACGTTCCGGTTTCGATCATTGGTAACCGTGGTACCGGCGTCGCCGAAGCAAAGTACACCGAACTTCAGCACCACTTTGTTGCTGGTCGTTTCCCGAACGGTGAGAACTTTGTTGGTGCTACCCGTGACGTTGGTTCGGGTACTCGTAACGCTGCCATGAACTCGCTCGGTATCGATACCAGCTGGGGTCGTGGTGATAACATCGGTTCGCGTGTTAACAGCAGCTCGCTGACCGCCCTCGGACCAGGTACGCAGCCGTCGAACTGCGGTGGCTCGTCGATCATGGAATCGTCGGTTCAGAACCGTCGCCTCGCTATCGGTTACACCGGTCTTGCTGGTGGCAGCCGTTCTGCAAACGACGTTCTCGCTGGCCGCTACGAAATCATCGGTACCTGCAAGGACGTCCCGGCTACCGGCCAGGCTGCTTGCGATTGCGATGTTACCGGTTACGTTCGTCCGGGCGTCGATACCACGCTCGACAACTGCGATCCGTGCAACAGCTACCAGGTCGCCGGTATCGGTTCGTTCTCGTTCCTCGGTAACCCGGCTGCAAACCGTCAGGGTAAGTGCAGCGTCACGACCACGCAGCGTTGTGACGTCGATGGTGACTGCCCGGGTGGCGAAGTTTGCAACCCGGATCCGCTGGCCGAGCCAGGCAGCCAGCCGATGGACAACCAGGCTGTTGCTGATTACATCAACAACATCCTCGACAGCATCGCGGCATTCTCGGGTAACGTTGAGAACGACGTTTGCCTGAACACCCGCGTTTGCAGTGGCGACGGCACCACCATCTGTGTAGACGAAAACGACTGCCCGATGGGGGATACCTGCGACTTCAAAGCATGTGGTAACGACAACGACTGCGACGATCCGAACTTCCCGGATGACCTCTGCCGTTCGAACGCCAACATGCCGGGTCAGTTCCTCGCGACTGAATTCTTCCTGCCGGCCGGTCTTGACTGCATCAACGACCTTCCTGAGCCGCTTCGTTTCATCAACGTTGACACCAACCAGGCCCTTCAGGACTTCATCCGTGCAAACAACGTCATCACGGTTGATGCTTGGGGTACCGTAACCGATGCTAACCTCGTCCCGCTGCGTAACGCTCTGCCGTTCCCGGGTATCGGTGGTGGTCCGTCGGAATACGCCGATGGTTCGGTCAACGGTGATTACCGTCAGAAGAGCGGTGCCGGCTTCACCAACCTGTCTTCGGGTAATGAGCTTGCTGCTCGTAACGAAATCCACGGTGACTTCAACAACGACGGCATGCGTAACGCTAACGACGCTGCTGAACTTGTTAACGCTTACTACACCCCGCGTGCATGGCAGCTCAGTGGCGTCGCACAGGGCGGTGGTAACTCAAACGGCCAGGTTGAAGACAACGCCATCCCGGAAATGCTGGGTGACTTCAACGGCGATGGTAACCTGACCAAGGAAGACCTTCGTTACTTCGCTGACGGTCTTGCCATGGTTCCGGGGGCATCGGGCCGCCGTCTGGATCGTAAGGTTGGTGCGACCAACATCGACATGGCGATCATGGCCAATGCGCAGCCGTTCCCGTGGGCAGACACCCGCGCTCAGCTGATTGAAGCTCCGGCCGTCATCGATGACGAGCCGACCTTCCTCACGCCGGCTGACATCGCTGGCTTCCACGCAACTGGAAAGACCTACGAAGCCGGTGACTTCCGCGGTGACGTCGCTGGTGGCAACCCGAACGCCGGTGGTAACCCGACCGGTTGGGACGGCCAGGTCAACGATGCTGACATCGACTACGTTTGTGCAAACATCGGTGACTGGAGCAACCTCAACGAGGCTGTGTTCCTGGACCTCAGTGCTGACATGAACGGTGACACCCAGCTGACGCTGGCTGACCAGGTTGAACTGGTCGAAGTCATCCTCGGCACCGAGCTTGGCGATGCCAACCTTGACGGTGTTCGTGACGCGACCGACGATGCCATCGCACAGGCAACCATCGACGCAGGCGCTGCCGGCTGCAACGGCGACGCAAGCTGCGGTTGGGCTGACGGTGACTACAACTGTGACGGCATCGTTGATGGTTCTGACCTGAACATTGGTCTGGGTCTTGAGCCTGCACTGGCCAACAACATTTTTGACGTTCTTGGCGGTACCAAGGCTTGCACTTCGGATGCTGACTGCCAGGCGGGTGTAACCGGTCCGGATGCTCAGACGGTTTGCCGAAGCGGTGAATGCTACGTCGCTCGCGGTCGTGCACTTTCGATCCGTCCGAACCCGGCAAACGCTGGTGGCAACTATGGCTACCGTGTCAGCCTTGATACCGGTGTTGCCGGTACGGCTGTCCTTGGCTTCGTTGGTGCACCGAGCGACGAAACGGGTAACAACGGTCCTGGTCCGAACGCGTTCAGCCTGTCGCGCATCGTCGACACGCCGGACTTCCGTGACTGGAGCACCATCTCAACCGCTGCTCTGACCATCGCTGACTGCGAAGTCTCGTTCGGCAACGGCTACGTCATCCAGACGATTGCGGAAGGTGATGACTTGGGCAGCGAAGCAAGCTACTCGGCTCCGTTGAACCTGCCGACAAGCCAGTTCAATGGTGATGTAACCGGTGGTGGTTCACCGGGCGACCCGCCGAACGGTGCACAGGGATCACTCGTTGACGTGTTCGCCATCGTCCTCGGCTTCCAGGGTAACCAGAACGAACCGCTCGACTGGTTGGACACCGAGCCGAATGTTGGCGCCGCTCAGCCGAACTTGATCGTGAACCTCGCTGATGCCTTCGCCGGCGTTCAGGCCTTCCAGGGTAACGCTTACCCGGGACCGGCCCCGCTGGACTGCCCGTAAGCGATTCAATGCCTGCGGCAAATAGCGATTAGCTATTGATCCAATCCCAAAGGGGGGAGCCATCGTGCTCCCCCTGGAGGGTTTTTTTGTGCGCTAAATCCGGCGTTCCTGCAGAAGGCAGTCCCTTCTCATGCCCGTCGCGTAAGCTAGAGGGGGCGATGAAGGGTGACATGTGCTTGGCCCGCCGCAGGCAGGCGGCGTGGATGCGCTTGAGAAGAAACTCGTTGTCGTTGCCCTTAGTTCGCAGCCTTCCACACAAAACGGATCTGGTTCTCACGTACCGGACCCATTTGACGCGCTCCAGCCTTCTTGGCGAAATCAATGCCACGTTCGTTGTTCGTGTGAAAGCCGAGAACGACCAACTTCAAAGGCCAGTCGGCCTTGATCCAGTCCAGAACCGTCTGCTGCAACCGTTGGTCAATCTGATTCTTGAGTTCGGACTCAATGACCCAATAGGCCATGCGGACAGCGTCGGACTTCTTCGGAACCGGATACAAATAGACACACCCGAGACATCGCTTGCGATCCTTGCTCAACACGGTGTAGGCGTAAGCTTCCCGCTTCTCGTATTCCTTCAGATGCCTTGCCAGGTCTTTCCGGTTTTTCTCAACTGTCATATCGTCAGCCGGCCAATTTCCCCACTGCAACGTGTGCCGAATGTGCTTCCGACTGCCCATCACTGCGGCGTGATCCAGTTCCGCATGCTGGGGGCTCAGCGGTTCCAACACAAAGACATCGTTGGAAGGAGGAGAAGGGGGGACAAAGCTGGAATCCCACGCGGTAACACTCTTGCCCTTGCGATCCTGATCAGCTTTCGAGTCGCCGCGTCGTGCGTCAACCAGTGGGCAAAGAAACACAATGAATGTCAGCAGATACGAAAGCAGCATATACAGGACCTCTCAGGATAAATGGATTACGGAACGCAGGGCCAGCGCGAGCTCCCCGGAATGGTAGTTCGACGATTTCGTGAAAATATTCTGCTCGTTCGTGGGGAACTTGCATGATTCGCGTAACCACCCGTTGGTACGTCTCGTTGAGGCTCAGGGCTCAAGCCAATGCGCTGATGAGCGACCAGACTCATCCCATTCGAACATGGCACGCCGATGACCTTCGTCGCGCAACCACAGCCAGTCTATTCGATTGATATGCGTTGTGATCAGCCTGAAGTTTTGCTTCGCAAACTGAATTTCCTGTTCAGTGGGGGCGCGACCCGGCATCCCGGCGGGAAGATTCGAGGTGGGCTGACTAGCACGTTGTGATGGGGGATGGGGGCCTAAATACGACTGTCGCTCGGATTGTGATACGTTGTTCCATGCGTTGATCGCCGCCTCGCTGCCATCGACACCCGCTATACTTGTTTGACCTGAAACACGTACCTGGATGCGCTGCTGATGATCATAAAATACCCAGGTCGCGTGGGCGCACCGAACCAGTTGAATCGCCTTGGGGGAACGTGAATCAGTGTGGCACGAAATGCAGCAGTGCTGACGTGCAGCAGAACGCAACACGACGACGCGTGCATCCGGGATGCCATTCAAACCGATGGTTGTAAGGACGGGTAGGTGAAACGAATGCGCTCGTCGGGTCACCGCCTCTTCGAGCTGATCCCATATTTTCTCTAAGACCGGTCCAAGGTTCGATGAATGTTCATGGTCCGCTGGCGACATAATCCAACACTAGCAGGCCGAGATCAGAATAGCAATGATACACCGTTCGAACCAAGTCGATTCCAAATGAGGAAGGCGACAAAAAAAGCGAGCACTGCGTTATGCCGCGCTCGCTTGGAGAATCACGTTCTAAAGTTGCTCTGCGCTACTTTACCCTTGCATAAACGACTTCACGTCGAAACGCCAGCGTGCCGGCCAACATCACAACCAGTGTCATAATCAAGACACCCCAACTGCCAACCGCTGGAATGGGCTGTTCACCCGGTGCGATGAACTGGAACTCGCTGACGATTGCTTCATGGTCTTGCCCGTCCGTGGGGCCGTCACCGAACTGCCACAAGTTAAAGTGCATGCGAGGAAGTTCCGGACGCAGGAGGTGCGGCCCGTCGTAGCTGTACGTCGCAATCGGTGTGGCTGATTCCTGATCCGCAAGGCTACCCTTCCATGCGCTGAACTCAATACGGTCCGGCATGATGTCATACTCGAAAGAGGTAAGATCATCCGGGCCGTTGAACGTGATCGGGAATCGAGAAATATTGCCGGGGTAATCGAAAGGCTGAACCACAAACTGACCCATGTCGTTGCCGGGTTGTCCCCAACGCGAAATCTCGACATCGATTTCGTTGTGCAGGTTCCATGGGTTCGCAGGATCAAAACAGAGTGGGTACTGCCACGTAAACAGGCCGAAGACGACGTTCGGTGCCCAGTTATCGGCATCACCCTTCATGGTGAAACGATACCGTCCGTATCCGAGAACATCTTCGGAAGTCACTTCCGTGCTGAACCAGGTATTACCGATGCGTCTCAAGGTCAGATGCATCTGATCATCTTCATCGACCCAGACGCTGCTTTCACTGTTCGAAAACTGGTTCGGTCCCGGACCGTAGAAGCCCGGGCCCTTCACACGCCAATCCATACCGGCAAAGTTGATGACACGCCCGCCCGGAAAGTCATCCCACTGGACATCCTCCAAACGGGTTCCCGTCATCTCTTCCACGAACGCCAGATCGTAAAGAACTTCGCCGCTCTCCTGATCCGGACTTTGCAAGACGGCAAGAAGAATGTGCACCGCCGCCGTACCTGCGGGCGCAGGGTCGGCAGTCACCTCGACGCGATTCATGACATCCGTCGGTGTATTCTCGTTTGCAACCTCAAAGGAATCAAAGCCGATGAGATTGTTGCTGCCGTCACGCCACTCAACGTTTATCAGTGCCACCAGATTGCCATTGAGTGGATTGCTCGACGGATGACCCAC
>JBMYUM010000141.1:0-9584 GCA_049605375.1 Phycisphaerae bacterium
CAGAAACTTCCCGGCAGATCGTTCGTGCCCTTGAAGGCTACGGCGTTCGTGCCATGCACATGTCATTTGGATTCCCCATGGAAGCGGACCGCTGGCCCGGCAAGATGTGGGTGATTTCGCATAAGCTGGTGGCAGAGGCGGCCGGCCTTGGCAAGATCGGTATCCACCGCAACGTGATACACCCCAAGTTCGGAAGTTTCATCTATCTGGGTACGGTGCTCATTGACCGTACCGTGAGAGAGTACAACCAGCAGATTGATTTCAATCCATGCTTCTCGTGCAAGCTGTGCGTGGCGGCCTGCCCCACCGGTGCCATCAGACCCGACGGTCATTTCGATTTCAGTGCCTGCTACACGCACAACTACCGCGAGTTCATGGGCGGCTTCGGGGACTGGGTCGAAAACATCGCTAACAGCAGGAACGCATTGGACTATCGCAAGAAAGTCAGCGATGCCGAAACCGTTTCCATGTGGCAGAGCCTCTCGTTTGAATCGAATTACAAAGCGGCTTACTGCCTTGCGGTTTGCCCGGCCGGCGAAGACGTGATCAGCCCCTTCAAGGACAACAAGAAAGAGTTCAAGACGGAGATTCTGAAACCGCTTCTGGACAAAGAAGAGAAGATCTACGTTGTCCCCGGCTCCGATGCGGAGGACTACGTGGCCAAACGCTTTCCGCACAAGGAAATCAGGCAGGTCGGCAACGGACTTCGCGCGCGTTCGATCGAGGGATTGTTGAAAGCGATGCCTCACGTGTTTCAGCGTGATAAGTCTGAGGGATTGAACGCGACGTTTCACTTCAAGTTCACTGGCAGGGAGCGAGTGGATGCGACGGTCACAATCAGGGACAGGAAGCTGGAAGTCCATGAAGGTCACATCGGCAAAGCTGACATGAAGGTCACGGCCGACAGCGAAACGTGGATCGGATTCCTGGCGAAGGAGAAGAGTCTCTTGTGGAGTTTGTTGACGTTTCGTATTCGACTCAAAGGATCTCCGAAGCTGCTGCTGGCTTTCGGCAAGTGCTTTCCGTCTTGATGTTCGTACTTGGCAGGTCGCGTGCCATGCTTGATCGGTAGGTCGGGCCCTGGCCCGACGATGGAAAGACCATTCACGCGATTCAAACCATTGGGGACATGACTCACGTTGAGTATTCGGAGGTGAAGACGATCAGAGAGACACATGCCCGCGCCTCATCGTTGCACTCTTCGGACTAGGGCATGGCACACCTACACCCGGGTGCCATGCTCAGGCCCTTTGGCCTGAGCATGTTCATTGGAAAGAATCGGACGGTAGGTCAAACCTTGGCCCGACAAGACCATGTTTGTACACCCGGTGCCATGATCGATCGGTAGGTCGGGCCCTGGCCCGACAAGGTCATGTTTGTACACCTAGGTGCCATGCTTGATCGGTAGGTCGGGCCCTGGCCCGACGATGGAAAAAACATTCACGTGATTCAAACCATTGGGGGCATGGAACCCGCGCGATTCGATGCGCGAGACCGCACTATCGCGCTTCCGGTATCGTCAAAGCCTGACGAAACATCAATGCCGAAGACATCCAAACAAAGACGAAGATCAGATTGCCACTGACGAACACAGACAAAGGCGTCTCACTCGTCTGCGGCAAACCCATCGCCATGACAACCAGCATGATCATGAAGTGCAACACGGCGAGTCCAGCCATGATCCCAACCATGCCACGCGGTTGGCACTTGACCAACAGAGCGCCCAACGCACCGAAACCCATCATGCCAAGATAGAGCCAGTCGGCCGGATCACCAACGTCACCGACAATGCCAACATCCAGGATCATCCACAACAGAAACACCGCCGCCAACAGCGGAAAGGCCAATGCACATTGAAGAGTCGAAATCTCTTTCACGGCCGCCATAGTGATTCATCCTCCAGAATATTCACGTTGCGCACAGGGCGTGCAGCATCTCCGTGTCTTCATGACTGGCTCTGATCGCTACTGATACGACGCTCGCACGAGCAGGTATGTTCGTCCCAACAACACTCAATTCGTTCATAGGCTGCATGAACCGCTGATCCAACACAATTTCCTTGCCTCTTATCGGCCGAATCTCTAGACTGGAATCGCAATTTCAAGCAGGAGTGAACAGCCACTTCGCATGTTCCTGATGCCCAAAGAGACTGAATCATGAGAGCGCAACTGACGGTCGAATTGCTTCTTCTTGCAAACGTAACCTGGATGACACCTGCCAATGCGGAATGGGTCGAGTTCGTGAACGAGTCATCGCAGCGACTCGTGGCCGACCCGGAACGCGGCATGAATGACGAATCTGAAAAAGACTTCGCGCTGGGTGACCTCGACAACGACGGCGACCTCGACCTGGTTGTCATGCGCAAGACCGAATCGGGCAACCCTTGCAGCGGAAGCCTTCTTTGCCAGAACCAGTTGCTCATGCAGGAAGGTACGGCCGAGGGTCACGCTCTTGATGGTGTTTTCGTCGACCGAACCATGGACTACGTCATCGCCGCCGACGATGGCGGATCGGGCTTCATGGATATCACCAATGACCGTGACGTGGTCCTCGTCGATGTGAATGGTGACGGCTGGCTTGACATCGTTACGGCGCCGGCCGTCAGTGACGCCCTGCCGAAAACCATCTCCCACCCACGCGTCTACATGAATCTCAAGGATGACGGTGGAACCTGGCAGGGCTTTCGGTACGAACAGGGACGCATCCCGCAGTTGCGAACCATCCCGGCCGATCTGGCGATCTCACCGCGACTGTGCGCCATCGCTACTGCTGACGTCAACGGTGACGAAGCCCCCGACCTCTACCTCGGCGATTACGATGGCTGCGCCAGCTGCCCCGCCCCGCCGGAAGGTCACGACATGAACGACCGCCTGCTGATCAATGATGGCAACGGCTTCTTCACCGATTCCAATCACACGCGTATGAACGAAGGCATGCTCTCATCCGGTTTCACCACATCCGCCGTTTTTGCGGACATGAACGATGATGGTACGCCTGATGTCGTTCGCAACCCGGTGGGTTCGGTGACAATCGCCTACAACAACCCCAACAACCTCGGCTCATTCAACAGTTTCAACGCCCCCTACAACCAATCCGGATACCACGTGAATGTCGGCGATTTGAACAACGATGGCCTGATGGACATCTTCGCGACCGACGACGGAACTGACCGATACCTTCTGAATCAAGGGAATTCGCCGAGCGGAAACGCCGAATTCCTGACTTTCCCGGTGGATGTCGATGACGGCGTTGGCGGAAACTCGCTCGTCGTCGACCTCGACAACGATGGCTTTAACGATGTGCTCGTCACGGATCACGACGCCGAGTTCCTGGGCTGCGGCGGACGTTTGCATATCTATCGCAACCTCGGCGATACGCCAAACATCACGCTGGCCGACACCGGCGAACATCCGTGGACACCGCAAGGTTGCCATGACATTGTCACGCTCGACATCAACAATGACGGCTGGAAAGACATGATCATTGGCACATGCTCGGGCACCCAGATATGGATGCACGAACCGTTTGTCGGTATCGAACTGAGCGTACCAGAGCCGCCGCCGGCGATCATCAACACCCAATCCGACTATACGTTTGACGTCAGCCTGGAAGCGATCGGTGGTGCCATTATCAATTCCTCTTCAGCCATGCTGAATGTCTCTACCAACGGCGGACCTTTCAGTGCCATCCCTATGACACAGATCGAAGGCAGCCAGTACCATGCTACGATTCCCGCCAGCGCGTGCGGCAGTCGCCTGAGCTTCTACGTCAGCGCGGAGACCGCTTTCGGTGCAGAGTTGTTCACCGACCCGGAGAATGCGCCGGTCGAGGTTTACCGAACGTCAGTAGCCGCGGGCACGGAAACCGTCTTCGTCGATGACATCGAAAGTGCATCGCTAGGCTGGAGTGTCGTCAACGATCCTGTCCTCGAAGGTGGAGCGTGGGTACGCGCGGAACCGGTCGCGACGATCTTCGGCACAGGCCTGGCCGCCCCGAATGGTGACGCGACCGCGGCACCAGGGACGTTTGCTTATGTCACCGAGAACGGGGCCCCGGGCGGTGCGGCCGGCAATAGTGACGTCGATGAAGGGCCGACAACCCTCTACTCACCAACTTGGATTCTCGGTGAAACGGACGCGATCGTCTCCTTCAATCGCTGGCACTATTCGGCGGGCGGATTGACGGACCCACTCGTCGTGGAAGCCACCAACAACGGCGACGACTGGGTCACGGTCATGGAAATCTACGGCCCGCAAAGCGAGTGGATTCAGGAATCCTTCCAGGTGAGTGAATTCCTGGAGCCGCCAGGAAACCTGCGACTTCGCTTCACGATCGCCGACCCAAGCAATGACTCTGTGACAGAAGCCGGCATCGATGATCTCGTGATTGATGAATTGATCTGCTTCCTCGACACGCCAGTCGCGGCGAGTGTCGGGCCGCGCTACCTGGAGCTTGATGTCGTGAACGGCGCCGGACCGTTCGCCGTCCTCGTGTCGGGCGACCCACTGGATGCAGACGTTTCCTGTGTCAGCGCGTATGTGCAGGCCGATGGTACGCTGGGCAGTGAACCGGTCTTCCAGGACGCGGTTGATTGGGCTTCGCCGTTGCTGGTTTCTGGTGACGCCGTCGTGCCAGGCAAGACCTACGAGATTCGCTACGACACGGGATCGCCCGGCAGCCCCGTTTTGGGACCACCGGTCGCAGCCGTCACCTATGCGTGGGGTGATGTAAACGACAATGGTTCCACCAACTTTGAAGATGTTCTACTGGTGGTTCAAGTCTTCCAGGGCAATACGGACAACGCAACCGTGAACCAGGTGGACCTTGATCCGTGTGCGCCGAACCAGGTCGTGAACTTCGGCGACATTCTCAAGGCTGTCCAGGCATTCCAGCAGGTTCCGTTCACAGCCAGTTGCCCTGCACCATGCGGATAAGCACGGAGCGAATTAGCACAGATCGGATATGCACGGAACGGAAAAGCACGGATCGCCCAGTGGCATGATGACAAATTCGTTATGCGTGCCCTGCGTAGTCTGACCTGAGTGGCCATGCGCAGTCTGATAGGGGGTGCCTGTATGGGGTGATTGGGGGTGCCATGCTCAGGCCTTCGGTCTGAGCATGCCGACCGGAAAGCGACGCGACGTGGCAGGCACGATACCTACGGCAACGCCGGTTGAGTTGCTGATTCCTGAATACCCGCCCCGCCCGACTGAACACCGATCTCGATTTCCAGCGTGTTCAGAATGCGCCCGGCCAGTTCGCTCTTGCTCCCCAGGAACGGCCCCGACCAGGTTCCGTCAGCCTGCAGAATCTCGATGTTGCCGCTGCGAAGCCCCAGGTTGTCCGGGTGATTGAGGATGATCGCGTCGCAGTTCTTCCGCAGCAGCTTTTCTCGCGCGTGCTCGCGAGCATCATGATCTTCCATGGCGAAGCCAATGACGCGACGATGCCCTTTGATGCTCCCAAGATGAGCGCAAATGTCACGGGTTGGCACCATCTCAAAACTCCGCGGCTTGCCGTCCTTCTTGATCTTCCTCTGTTCCTGGACCTCGGGTCGATAGTCGCAGACGGCTGCGGTCATAATGGCAGCGTGGCATTCACTGAAGACGCGACAGCAGGCGTGGTACATCTCTTCCGCACTGACGACGTTGACCATGTGCGCCTCGGGCGGTGGCGGCAGTTCGACGGGCCCGGAGACCAATGTGACGTTGTGACCACGTCGCAACGCTTCGATGGCAATGTTGTAGCCCATGCGTCCGGAAGACGCGTTGGAGATAAAACGGACGGAATCAAAGTACTCCCGAGTCGGCCCAGCCGTTACGAGCAAATTCATCGCTTCTCTCCTATCTGACGAGTCGTTTCAAATGCGCGGCGCGGATCTCTGGCTACTGCTTCGTCACACCGGAAGCAGCGGTCGTTTTTGCCGGATTGGCAACCAGCAACTCCACTGCCCTGGGGATGATAGCATCGGCGTCGGACATTCGTCCGGCACCGACCGATCGGCATGCCAGCCAACCGGCATCCGGTCCTACCATGTGAATACCAATATCTGCGAGTTTGCGGACATTCTCGGTGACGATGGGGTGTTCCCACATTCTGTCGTTCATGGCCGGCGCGATGAGAATGGGAGAGTCTGCGCTGAGCGCGATGGTACTGACAAGATCGTCTGCGATACCGCCGGCCATCTTCCCGATGATGTTGGCGGTTGCCGGGGCCAAGATGATCAGATCAGCGCGATTGGTGATGCCGATGTGATCGCCGTCTTCCGGGGAGCTCCGATGCCAGAGGCTCGTCAGCACACGACGGCCGGTGAGTGCCTGATACGTGGCCATTCCGACGAAACGGCGTGCCGAGCGTGTCATGGCAACGGTCACGCCAGCCCCATGCTGCACCAGTCGGGATGCGACCTCACAGGTCTTGTAGGCAGCGATCCCTCCGCAAACACAGAGCAGCACTTCATACCCCGCCAACTGGTCGGGGATACATTCCTCCTGGTGGTTGTTACCAACAGGCGCGGCGCTATCAGGTTGGGTTGGCGACCTGCTGATCGTCCTCTTCCTCCAGTTCGTCGAGGGTAGGCAGATCCATTTCGATCTTGCCTTCGACGATTTCCTTCATCACGACTTCCAGTTCGGTCAGACCATCCGTCTCGACCATCGGGCGTGCACCCTGCAAGAGCTGGAGCCAGCGACGCTGGATCAATGCACAGAGTTTGAAGCGACCGCCAAAGCGATCAATCAAGTCGTCGTCCTTCAGTTGTTCGAGCATATTTCAGGATTCTCCTTCGTTCGGCTCACTGTCTTCCGCCATCTTTATTTTAGTCAGCAAGTCCTCAACCGTGTCTTCCAGGACATCGTTGACGACCAGATGCTGATAAAATCCACTGTCGCGGGCAAAAGCGATTTCACCATCCGCCTTGGCAAGACGCTTCTGTATCAACTCTTCCGCCTCAGTCTTTCGCCCTTCCAGGCGGGCCCGCAAGGAAGCCTGATTCGGTGGCAGCACGAAGATGCGGATCGACGTCGGCATCTGCTTCGCCACCTGCGAACCGCCCTGCACGTCGATCTCCATGACGACATACTTGCCTTCACGCACCGCTTTTTCCACCGGCGCCTTCGGGGTCCCGTACCGATGACCGACGTAGGTCGCCGATTCGAGAAATTCGCCGGCCTGTTCCCGGGCTTCAAATTCCTCGGCGGAAATGAACATGTACGTTTCGCCGGGGACGTCGCCGGGACGCATGGGTCGCGTGGTAGCCGAAACGCTCCAAACAGCGTTTGGCAATCGCTGCAAGAGTTCCTGGCAGATGGACGTCTTTCCAGCGCCCGAGGGGCCGGAGATCACCACAAGTTTGCCGGTCTTCATTTGCACGGCAGATGATGACGTCTTCACGTCACTCGACATTTTGGACCTGTTCCTTCAAACGATCGATCAGACCCTTGATACTCACGACACGTTGGGCAATGGTCGTGTCATTGCTCTTCGAACCAATCGTATTCGCTTCACGCAGCAATTCCTGCGTCAGGAATTCCAGGGTTCGCCCCACGGGTTCGTCTGAATCACACATTCGCCCAAACTGATCCAGGTGAGCGTCCAGCCGGGTAATCTCCTCGCTGATGTCGCAACGCTCCGCAAAAATGGAGATTTCACGCATGAGCCCTTCCTGCTCAAGCTCAAAGCCCCCTTTGCTCATCAGCGTGTTGACCTTGTCGCGCAGCCGGTCGTGGTACTCATCGATGACCAGATGCGCTCGCTTTTCAATGGCACCCATGTGTTCCTTTACTTGAGAACACGTTTGAAGGATGTCATCGCGTAAGGCCTGACCTTCGGTTTGACGCATGGCCGAAAGGTTCTCAAGCGCCGTCGCAAGGAGATCGGTGACGACTTTCTGCAGCCGTTCCCGCATGGCCTCGTCAACTTCGAGCGGTTCGCATACGCCCGGCAGAAGCGCCAGGGCAGCCAGGTCAACAACGCCCGAGACGCCGTCCGGCAGACTCACGGAACCAAGTTGCTCCACATAATGCTGTGCTGCGGCCCGGTTGATACTGCCGGTGATGTCAGCGCCTTCGCCGCGCATCCGAATGGAGAGATAGACGGCACCGCGCGACACCCGGTCGCGAACTTTCTTCTCGAGGGCACTCTCGCAATGCTGCAGCGCCTCGGGAAGTTTCTGGCTGAGTTTGAGGTATCGATGGTTGAGTGAGCGCAACTCAAGCGCGTAGCTGATGCCGTCGTGAACGCACTCCGCCGAACCATAACCGGTCATCGAGCGAACCATACGTTGTCACCCAGCCAAATGGGACCAAAGACCGAAGGGCGTCACGGCGTGTTAAGACGTTGAGTCTCCCTGCTACGCGTGCGCAACGGGGGCTCTATTCACGCCGGCCCTACATCAACGTTCTCAGAGCGATGGGCCTATGAGCCACCACCGTCAGTTCCGGCACCGTCGGTTCCGGCATTGTCATCGGCTGGTGTATCGCCCTCGGCCGGCTTTGCCGTATCGTCCGCTGCTTCCGTCGGCGTGCCTTCGGCGGCGCCGTTGTCGCCCGCGGGGGCCTGATCACCGGTCGGCGCGGCACCAACGGGAACTTCATCAACGGGTACCGCGTTAATGGGAAGGTCGGCGTTCTCGCCTTCACCAACCGGCGTGACCGTAATCGGAAGATCGGAACTGCCTTCCCCACCATCGTCGAGCGGGCTCACCGTGACCGGTGGCGTAGCAATAGCCGACTTATCCAACGCGAAGTTAGCGACAACCTGGAGCACACCCCAGATGCCGACAATGATCACTGTGATCCACGTAAAGACGTCACCCGTCTTGGCACCAAAGGCGGCCGAACCACCCGTACCGCCAAAAGCACCTGCGAGGCCACCACCGCGACCGCGCTGGACGAGTACAACCAAAATGACCAATGCACAAACCAGGATGATCAGCCAAGCCAGTGCTGCTTCCCAAAAACCCATGACCTTAGTCCTTACCAGATTGAACGAAATCCAAAGTCAGTTATCTAACAAGACACAACCGATCTCGGCGGAAACCGTCATCTCGCATTGCAAACTCGCAATGCGGAGAGACGTTACCACGTCATCGTGTCACAAAATTCAGCCTTTTGCGGCCTTCATGATAGCCAGAAAATCGTCTGCTGCCAGCGATGCGCCGCCGACCAGGGCACCGTCGATGTCCGCCTGTGCCATCAACTCTGCCGCGTTGGCAGGCTTTACACTGCCACCGTACAAAATCCGCGTGGAAGCGGCCGCGCTCGCATCGAAGCGCTGCTCCAATTCACCACGAATCAGCTGATGTACTTCCTGCGCCTGTTCCGGGCTGGCGGTTTTACCGGTACCGATCGCCCAGACCGGTTCGTAGGCGATCACGAGCTTCTCAGCCTGAATATCGCCGTGCAGGCCTTCCCTGACCTGCGATGAAACCACTTGGTTGGTTGAACCTGCTTCTCGCTCTTCAAGCTTTTCACCCACACAGTAGATGACGGTCAGCCCCGCTTTCATCCCCGCCACGACCTTTTCCGACAGCTGATCATTGGTTTCACCAAACAGCTGCCGACGTTCTGAGTGACCGATGATGA
>JBMYUM010000142.1:0-9557 GCA_049605375.1 Phycisphaerae bacterium
TAGTGAATGGCAGCTCGAACTTCCGGCTTCGTGTCCTCATCGCTGGCCAGTAAGAGCGCGGCTTGATCAAGAATCTCTCGAACAGTGATATCCTTCGGCTCGTTCAACGGCTCGGCTGCCGCCAGCATGTCCTGAAGGAATTGCACAGTCTCTCGCGCCTTTTCTTCTTCGAGACGCGCGACCATTTCGCCTTGGCGAGCCTTCTGTTCGCCCGCTTGTGCACGGACCATGCCCCACGTGGCCCCAATCGCACCGGCCGTCAGTGACATCAGCATGACCACGCCGGCCGCGACCGCCACCTTGTGACGCCTGACAAACTTGTTGGTACGATAGGTCCATGAATCGCGACGTGCGTGAATCGGCAAACCCTGCCGGTATCGCTGAATGTCTTCCGCTAGTCGGTCAACGGATGCGTAGCGGCGATCAGGATCCTTATGCAAGGCTGTCAGGACAATCGTATCCAAGTCACCACGCAAACGTCGGCTCAAACGCGACGGCGATAGCGGTGTAAGAGAACCACCGCCAAGGGTCAGTGGATTACCTGAAGCAGGATCATTGTCACGACCCGTTTCGGTTCGAATCACGGCCGTACTCGGCGCACTGGGCGTCGTCTCACATACAACCCGTCGTGCTTCGTCGCCTTTCTTGCCCCTGAGATCGTACGGACGCGTCCCAGTCAGCAATTCATAGAGGACAACGCCCAGCGAATAGACGTCGCTCGCGGTGGTAATATCACCACCCGTTAACTGCTCCGGGCTTGCATACTGCGGCGTCATCAAACGTTGCGAGGCATTGGTTGTCGTGAACGATCCATCGTCGTCGTCCATCAGCTTGGCAATACCGAAATCGAGCAGTTTGGCCTGGCCGTCATGGTTGACGAGAATGTTGCCCGGTTTGATGTCGCGATGAACCACAAAGTTACGATGCGCGTAATGAACAGCCTCACAGACATCACTGAAGATACGCAGTCGGTCCTCGAGCGATTGCTGATTCTCTCGGCAAAACGTGTGAATCGGTACGCCGTTGACGTACTCCATGACAAGGTAGGGGCCACCCTCGTTGGTCGCACCGCCGTCAAGGATCTGCGCAATATGAGGATGATTCAGACGGGCGAGCGTCTGGCGTTCCTGTTTGAAACGTCGCAGTACATCTTCGGTGGCCATACCCGGCTTGATAACCTTGATCGCAACGCGATGGTCATACGAACCGTCCGTACGAATCGCGCGATAGACCGTTCCCATACCACCGGATGCAATCGTATCTTCAAGTTGATAAGGACCAATCAGAATCGGCTCTTGATGAGGGTCCATCCCCTCACCGCGTGCAAATACCTCACCCATCAGTGCCAGCGCCGCACCCCGCGACTTCGGCTCAAGAAATGGTGTCGTATCATTGTCAGCGTCGAACAGGGCCTTAACGGAAGCACGAAGCTCATCGTCATTGCCGCAAGCCTGATCGAGGTAAGACTCCAGTTCAGAGCCCGGACGATCAAGGCCTTCCTCAAAGATCTCCCGAACCCGTTCCCACTTAGCTGTCATTTGCTGCGCTACCCCCTTCGATTTGCGTCTTCAGCCAGGCCTTCGCCATCCGCCAATGACGGCGAACGGTGCGCGAGGAAAGACCAAGCATCTCGGCAATCTCTTCTTCCGTGCAGCCGCCGTAATAGCGCAGTTCAATGATGGTGATCCACTGCGGCTCAATCTTGCTGAGTTCAGACAGGGCTTCGTCCAACGCGATCGTCTCGAGCGGGTCGTCGGCATACACGACGTTACCCAATTCGAGAGGTACACGCTGTCCATCCAGTTTGCGTTTGCGGGCAGACTTGCGACGCGCATGATCGACCAGCACCGATCGCATGGCACTCGCCGCAAGGCAGATCATCTCCTTGGCGTCGATACCATCGACCATCTTTGCTTTGATCAAGCGCATGTAGGCTTCGTGAACCAACGCAGTTGGTTGAAGGGTGTGATCGGCGCGCTGACGATGCAGATACCGCGCAGCCAGGCTTCGCATCTCGTCGTAGAGGCCTGGAACCGGCTGGTTCTGCTTTTGCATGTCAGCGCCGGAACTGCTGCCAGTCGGCACTTCTTGATCGTGAGACCCGTTCATACTGTTGCCATCGCTCGGAAATCCGCAAAAAACGCAGGATTCACTGTCCTATCCCAGTGCGGCACTACGTTTATGTCAGGTGAGTAGCGAGCGATTCCGGGGATCGCAAAGGGCAGTATACCAGATTCTGCCTGATTTGGCGCGCCTAACCCAGCTGAGGACGCCAGATTTTATGGCGAGCCCTAACAGGATCGCAACCGGGGGGCAGAGCGGGTTCGAGCAGGTAGCGACCAACCGGCTTGCACCCGCGGCCACTCTTCTCCACGCCGCATCCAGCGTGTGGCAAGGGGACAAAAAACGGGCCACGTCCGATTAACGGTCTTGTTGCAACCCAAGACCGAATAAGAAGACGCCCGGGTCAGCAGGGGTTCAAAACGGGGCTCCTTGCCGTTTCCACCACACATGGAAGGGCAGGGCGATGAGGTTTCCTGGGGGAGACACCGGCAGGTCGATGCGCTCGCCTGCCGGAGACGTTGAGCTCCAAGGCAAGAGGGGCTGATAACCGTGGGGGCGGTTATCAGCGGTCCGCTTTTTGGGGGGACAAAGGGGGCGCGGTGGCGCCAGGTGGTCTCGCATGCCTGGTTCCATGAGCCGCCCCCCTTTGTGCTATTTTTACCCAACCCGTCCGCAAACAACAGAACCACTAAAAACAAGCACTCACCGAGTAATCGACGCCACCCACAAATTCTTCCGATTGCGTCAGCGAACGACACGCATGTGGCACCAGATCATCATGGGACCGTGATCGGACCTCTTTGTTTCGATTCAGTCTCCCTTTTTCAAATTTTTTTCTCAAGCGCGCGAAATCAATCGTACGTTTCCATCGAGATTATTTAACTTCCCGAACCTGGAGTTCCCATGTAGGTCGCGGCGATCACCGTCTCTGACAGTGATCGGGGTGCCGACCACATGTGTCGCTGCAGGGGGCTGCGACGAGGTGGGTGTTCGGGAACCGAGGGGAAACCAGGAAATTGAAGAAGCGAGACATAAAAAGTAGATCAAATCGCATCCGGCGATCCATCGATCGTCGCGATGGACATCAGCACCGCAAACGCGGTGTTGTGGCAGTTCTGTCGCTTGTCCTCATGTCAGTACTGCTGGGTTTTGCGGCCCTCACCGTCGACGTCGGTGTCATGTACAACGCCAAAGCTGATCTGCAACGAACAGCAGACGCCGCAGCGCTGGCAGGAGCGGCCAGACTCGCCGAGTTCGGAGACGGCAATCCGATGGAACTGGCACAGCAAGCGGCCATCGACGTCGCCATGCGTAACCCTGTCTTCAATTCCGATGTCTACCTCGGTGGTGCCGACGTGGAATTCGGACGCGCCAGCATGAACGCCGAGGGAACGGGCTACGATTTCGAGCAGACCGACGTCTTCCCCAATGCCATGCGCGTGACAGTGAAGAAGACTTCGGGATCCTCAAATGGCCCGATCGAACTGATGTTTGCCAAGATCTTCGGATTCCACTCCGCGGATGTGCAGGCACAGGCGATCGCCGCTCTCGTTCCACGAGACATCTCTGTGGTCGCTGACCTGTCAGGTTCCCATACCGACGACAGCGAACTCCGAAACCACAACAACACCCAGATCAACCTGCTGGAAGTCTGGGAAAACCTGCCAGTCGAACGCGGGGTGCAGGGAGTTGGTGATGGAATTACACCGCCGCCGCCGGGCGACCCCGATAATCCGGGTGCAGCTCCTGCAGACGGTCCTGGACAGTATGCCGGTAACGGCGGTGCCGATCCTGGAACCGCACCGGACGGTGGACAAACGGGTCCAACGTTCGGCCAGATGTACTACTGGGGTAACACCATCACGCAGGGCGCTTATGAGCCGGAAGACGATCCGTCGCTCATGTATCTTCCGCGCTATCAGGACTGGAATGACAGTGATCTGGTCGACATGTACGAACGCATCGGATACTCGGCGACCGAAATCGATGCCCTGATGTCGGATTCCTACGACAACTACAGCGGCTCATCCGCTCACTGGAGCAACCGAGTGGCGGTTGCCCTTGGGCTCGCACGTTGGGACAGCGGTATCTCCGGCGGCCTCTGGCAGGACGTGACCGGTATGGGCCTCGATACCAACACCGGAAACGGAAACGGATATGTTGGTTCGGGTGAACTCACATGGCTCGTCGACTATCCGTGGGATGACGGATCATGGGGCGATTACATCTACAACTACATGCGCAGCAGCAGTACCGCGATGGAAAACTCGGACTCGGGTTTCCGCTATCGATTCGGTCTCAAGACGCTGACCAACTATCTGCTCGAACGGCAGAACAGCGCAGATGAAACCGCCGACCTGGCTGACGTACCGACGCAACCGATGCAGGCCGTTAAGGATGCCGTCACGCACCTGACCGGTGTGCTGGATGAACTGGATAGTGGTGATCAGGTTTCATTGGAGATCTACGGAACCACCGGACGCCATGAGGTCGACCTCACCCACACCTTCTACGAAGTGTCCAACCGACTGAGTGCCATGCAGGCAGGACACTATGACAACAACACCAATATCGGCGCCGGACTTCTTCGCGCTCGCGAGGAACTGGCCAGCCAACGCCACAACCCATTGGCACACAAAGTGATCTTCCTGCTGACAGACGGTTACGCAAACATCGGTTGTGACGGTTGTACGCAGTATGACGTCAATATGGGCCGTGCTTATGCCCTCCAGGAAGCACAGCTTGCCGCAGACGAAGGTATCCAAATCCACTGTGTCAGCGTCGGTTCCAATTACGACCAGGCACTGATGGATGAGATTGCGGAGATCGGTAACGGAACACACTTCCACGCCGAAGGGACCATTGACCAGTACAGCGAGCAGCTCGATACCATCTTCGAGTCACTCGGTGGCCAGCGTCCAGTCTCTTTGATTCAGTAACCTGGCAATGAAGTGTGCGGGCCAACAGGAGCCCGCGCGGCCATGCCGCAAGGACATGTGAAATTCGTTGGTGAGGTTACGCCTGCCGGGAACCCTGATGAGGCCCCGGAGGCGTTTCTGCATTTTTACAGAATCTGTCTGCGTGACGCGCACTACGCGCGGAAGATCTTTTTCCGACCTGCCTTCACATCCCGCGTGGCGTTTCGTGTATCCACCACACATTTCGAGTGCTTCACGATCCAGTTGTAATCGTAGCTTGAGTGATCGGTCGAAATCAAAACGCAATCATAAGAAGCGAGCATCGTTTCACTGAGTTTCTTGCTACGCAACTTTAAGTCATGCTCACGCTGGCGAGGTGTCTTCGCGACATGTGGATCGTTGTAGTCAACCTTCGCACCACGTTCACGCAGAAGCTCAATCAGCTCGATCGATGGTGACTCGCGAATGTCGTCCACGTCCTTCTTGTAAGCCAGGCCAAGCACGAGAATCTTCGAACCGTTGACAGCCAACTTGCGGTCATTCAATGCGTCAACCACCTTGTGAATGACATATTCCGGCATCGAAGTGTTGATTTCACCAGCCAACTCAATGAAGCGTGTCGTCAGACCATGCTGACGAGCCTTCCAGGTGAGATAGAACGGGTCAATCGGAATACAGTGACCACCAAGACCCGGACCGGGATAAAACGCCTGGAAACCAAAGGGCTTGGTCGCCGCCGCCGCCACGACCTCGAAGATGTCGATCCCGAGACGATCCAGCAGGACCTTCAGCTCATTAACCAGTGCAATGTTGACCGAGCGATAGACGTTCTCCAGAATCTTCGCAGCTTCCGCGACCTCGCAACTGGACACCGGGACCGTCGAGCTGACCGCGGCGCTGTAGACAGCATCCGCAATCGTAAGGCTCTGCTTACCAATGCCACCAACGACTTTCGGAATCGTCTCTGTCGTGAAGTCACGCCGACCTGGATCCTCACGCTCGGGCGAGTAGGCCAGGAAGAAGTCCTTCTCAACCTTCAGACCTCCCGATTCGAGAATAGGCAGGACAAGGTCTCGAGAGGTACCGGGGTAAGTCGTGCTTTCAAGGACAATCAGTTGCCCGCGCTGAAGGTGGTCGGCAATCAGATGGGAGGTATTCTCCACGAACCGCATATCGGGGTCGCGAGACTTTGTCAGTGGCGTTGGCACACAGACAACGATCGCGTCACAGGAACGCAACGTGCTCGGATCATCTGACGCGCTGAACAGACCCTCGTCCACGACCGACTTCACGGTCTTGGATGGGATGTGCTTGATGTAGCTCTTGCCGGCGTTGAGCATGTCCACCTTGGCGGTGTCAACGTCGAAACCAAGGCATGTGAAACCGGCATGACAGAAGGTTCGGGCAAGCGGAAGACCGACGTAGCCCATACCGATAATACCGATCGTAGCAGTGCGGGAATCAATGGCTTCCTGCCAGGCCGAGGTAGTCAACAGGGGACCCTTGGGGCGGCGCGATGTCTTGGATTTTGTCACGGGTCGAGTACGCTGCGATGCATCGGGCATCCGGCGGTGCTCCTCATTCTACAGGCTGATCCGAAACAGCCGCTGAGACCGTACCTACGTTGTTCCGGTCCCACGTTGTTCCAGTTTTTTCCGGGCCAGGCACACGCCTGCAGAAACCCGCCAACGCTTATCTGATATCGACCGAACCTCGCCGATACTATACCATGGGGGGATACTATAATAACGTACGGGAATGCACGCTATCCGGTTCTGAAACCGCCTGCCAAATTGCCAGAAAGGGCATCGCTATGCTTGATCACCGACACAATGAAGGCGCCGTTTCAGAATCGCCGCAGGCCGCCGTGCCCGCGAAACAATCCGCCGGCACAAGGACCCCGATCGACCTCGCTCGCCCGAACCTGACCGAGGCCGAAATCAACGCCGTCGTCGATGTCATGAGGGGCGGCCGACTTTGCCTGGGCCCGAAGCTCGAGGAATTCGAGCAGCGATTTCAGGAAGTCTGCCAGACGAGCCACGCCGTCGCCGTATCCAGTGGAACCGCTGGGCTGCACCTGCTTGTACGTGCCTTCGGGATCGGAACCGGTTCAGAAGTCATCACGACACCGTTCTCATTCGTCGCATCCGCCAATTGCGCCCTGATGGAAGGGGCCAAACCCGTATTCGTCGATATCGACCCGGACACCTGGAACATCAACGCCGACGCCGTCGCCGATGCCGTCACGGAAAACACGAAGGGCATCATTCCTGTCCACGTGTTTGGACAGCCGCCGGCCATGAATCCCATCATGGAGATTGCCCGAAACCACGGCCTGCGCGTGATCGAAGACGCCTGCGAGGCGCTGGGGAGCCGATACCACGGCAAACCCGCCGGCTCACTGGGCGACGGCGCAGTCTTCGGTTTTTACCCAAACAAACAAATCACCACCGGCGAGGGTGGTATGATTACCACCAACGACGCCGAAGCGGCGGCCCTTTGCAAGTCCATGAGAAATCAGGGACGCGACACCAACGGCGGCTGGCTTGCGCACCCCCGAATGGGCTACAACTATCGACTGAGTGACATCTGCTGCGCCCTCGGGATTGAACAGGTGAAACGACTCGACGAAATCGTGGCCGCACGATCCCGGGTCGAATCATGGTATCGCGAACGCTTGAAGAATGAATCGCGCCTGGTCATGCAGCAGGTCGCAGATGGAATCGACATGAGCTGGTTCGTGCTCGTGGTCAGACTGGCAGATGACTACAGCCAGAACGACCGCGACCGAATGCTGCACGCGTTGAGGGATCAGGGAATCGGATGCAGTAACTACTTCGTTCCCATTCACCTGCAACCCTTCTATCGCGAATCGTTCGGATATGGAGAAGGGGATTTCCCCGTGTGTGAGCGGATTGCTGCCAGAACCATGGCACTTCCATTCCATCACGAACTCGGCCAGGATGACGTGGATCGCGTGTGCGAGACACTCATCGATCTGCTTTGATCGACTTGCCCCGATCGACTTGCCCCGATCGTCTTGCCCCGATCGAATGCGGCAAGATGGCCAGGGGGTGGAAGCACGCTGGAAAGACCACCGGCAGATAACGCGGGAACGGAGACAACCGTGAGAACCAACAACGCCCGACAGAATCAACACACTGCCTGTGATGCACACCGCATCCTGTTTGCCCTGGCGATCATCTTCACACTGGTTCCTGTCATCGCGCAGGCCCAGACCGAAAAGCCCACGGCGACCACGGAAAACAGCGTCGAAACCACGCAGGAAGAGGCGCTCTATCCACTTGAAATCATCCCCATGACGGAAGCCGCGAAGCAGCAGCTTGACGCCGTCATTCCCATGCTCGGCTCGGTCGCCTACCGTTCTCGCGAAGAAGCGTCCGCCGCACTGAAGTCGATCGGCGTCATTGGCTTTCCGCTTCTACGAGATGCCTACGTCGCGACTGATGATCTGGAAGTCAGGTTTCGAATCGAAGGCCTTGTCGAATGGATGTTCCACGAACACCGCGTCTACTCGCAGAAGGCGTTCCTCGGCGTTCAACTCAGTGCATACCAGCCAAACAACTACCCGGAAGACGTACCTGTTGAGCGCAGCGAATATGTGCTCTACTTGTCCCGGGTAATCGACGACACCGCAGCGTACATGGCCGGTCTCACCCAGTATGACATCGTTCTCGAAATCGACGGCATCAAACCCGACGCAAACAACCAGCCGGACACGCCCGATGTCGGTATTTCACGCGGACTGGTCAACGACTTCAGCCGACGTATCGCAAGCTACAAACCCGGCGAAATCGTCGAGATCACCATCTACCGGGATGGCGGAGTCGAAGTCGTGCCGGTCGAACTCGGCATCCTGCCCGAACATATGCGAAAGAACTCGAACGTCGCCACCATCGAAAAGGCCATGACTGAGTCCCGCACCATTTTCTACGATTGGTGGAATACCTACTTCCTGAAAAACAAATAGGGCCAGTAGGCAAGGACGGCCGGCAAACCAAAAGACCGCCGGGTGCCATGCTTGGATCACCGATCCAAGCATGCTGTTACGGTTTCATCCAATCCGTTTAGATACAACAGTCTCGTGGTAGATCGGGCCATGGCCGGACGATTGCGAATAAGTCTGAAGCATGCCGGAAGACGAGTCAAAAAGACGTAAACATGCCCGAACAGCCTGCCGGTAGGCAGGCGACATGAAGTAGCCCCAGGCGGGCGAGTCTTGCGTGAGGCTGAGCGAAGCGAAGGCGACGCCGGGTGCCATGCTTGGATCACCGATCCAAGCATGCTCTTCTCAACACGAACAGACCTACCGTCGCGGCCCTTTGCGACCCTTCTTACCACCCATGTCCTTCATGCGTGGACCCTTGCCGCCACCACCAGCCTGTTGCTGCTTCTGAGCCTCTTCCGCCATGTCCTGCAAACGTTGCACATAACGCTGGACGATCGAAGGCCCCTTCGAGGAATTTGCCTTCGAAGGCTTGTGAAGCGTACCCTCGTCTTCATGCTTCCTGATATGAGATCGAATGTACGCCTGCTCAAGAGCACCGAAGAAAG
>JBMYUM010000143.1:0-9552 GCA_049605375.1 Phycisphaerae bacterium
AACGGTCAGAAATCGCTGCATGCGGTCAAAAGCAAGAACGTCTTCGCTGGGACCGAACGAGGCCGTATCCGCAATGGGCTCACCGCTGTCATCGGCGTGGCACAGCAGGCAGTCTCGCTTGAGGATTCCTTCTGGTGACGGATCGCCTTGGCTCACCGTATCCTTTGCGGCGCCCGAGACCAGCCAGGCCCGCACGATTTCATAGGACTCGTCATCTTCAAAATTCGGTCGCATCGAACCATCGACCTGCTGCAACATCCGCGACGGTGGCGGGTCACCCGGTTCAGGCGTTACGTAATAGCCGTGGTAGTGAGCGACCAGATCGTTGACGGTCAGGCCCGGCTCGCCGTCGTTCAGTTCATTCTGGGCGAAGACGTTCATGAGCGCGCCGGCATACCCGAGTCCTATAATCAGTACAAACGTGGTGAGAGTGAGTTTCCACGGTGTCGAAAGATCGCCCGGATAGGTCCAGGCATCTCCGTTGGTGTTATTGTGAGCAGTCACGCGGTGTTCTTCCTTTCGAGGCTCTTCCGGCGATTCGTGATTGAATAGAGCCAGTTCACAAGGCCATTTGTTCCAATGCTAGCGAATCCCAAGCGTAGCGGCGAGCCTTGGCGGTGAATCCGGCCGGATGTTATCGGGATCTTACATTTGATCCGCTCGCAGCCGGTTGGACGGATGGACCGTCTGCCGTCCGGGAAACTGGCCTCGTATGCATATCGTGCCTAATTCCCGACATGTCATGCGAATTTGATCGAAGCACGAACAGGACAAGCCGACATACTATCGGGGCTCGCCTGAAGGGGGAGTTGAGTTTGATAGTTGTGGTCGTTTCGGGTGGAGACGCCTTGCGGCCAACAGCGAAGGGTTGTCGATGGTGGAACGCAGTTCAAAATCGACCGTGCTTGGTGGATGTGTGCGTCCGGTGCTGGCGGCGGTTGTGTTGGCAATCGTTGGCCTTGGACTCCTGGTTTATGCCGACGCCACTCAGCGACGCAGCGTCGTCTCGCGTGCACACGCTGACCACCTGGGCCACGCACGCAATATCGGGGCACAGCTTGTCACGGACCACCGCGGTGTTTTCCTTCCCGAAGAATTGATTCGCGAAGTGCATCACTGCCCGATTCCGGGTAGTCGCGTTTGCCTGTCAATGAACGGCGGATCAGCCATGGTCTGTCGTCAGGAAGGACCGAACGGGGTCGCGACAAGTCAGATCAACTTCTCGCAAGTCGTAGCAGCCAATCAGGGTTCGGACTACATCGGTTCGTACATGTCGCGTCGTGGTCAGCGGCGGTTGTTAAGTCTGGCCTGGTTGCCGTCACTTGATATGTTTGTCGGGCTTGATGTTGCCGAACGCGATGTTGTTGCGGCGACCGATCGCCTTGGTGCCTGGCCGGCTGTGGTCGGCGTGGTGACGAGCGTGGGTATTCTGCTGATTTTTGTCGGAGCGACGCGTCCGGTCCCCAAGCCAATGGTGGACAGTGGCAGTCCGGCTTCGCTACACGAGGCGTTGGTTTCGAGTGTTCCATCGGGTGACGTCTGGAGCATCTTCCTGCTTGACCGTGACGGCGTGATTCTTGATGCCAATTCGCTGGCGGCAGCGTGGGTGGATCAAACGCCGCTCAGCATTCGCGGACGATCTTTCGGTGAGCTATTTCCTGATGAGGCGGAGCTGTACGCGGCAGATGCTCATCTGGTTTTCACATCAGGGGAACCCAAGCAGCGTAGTGTCGAGCCGCTCGGTCGGTTGGGCCAGGATCTTCGTTGGGTTTGTGTCGACAAGTATCGGTGGTCGGACGATGAGGGCCGGGTCAAGGGGATGCTTGTGATGGCGCAGGACATAACAAAAGAGCGACGTGCTGCTGAGCACGCCGCTCTTGAAACTGCTATGGCGTAAGGGACGCGACGCTGCCCTTAGTCTTCGTCGTGAAGCGTGTGCGCTTCGGGGACAGCTGCCGGGTCCAACTTGTCCGAATTGATACCCAATGCCTTGACGGCCTCGGGTAGCTTCTTCGCATCGAACTGACCAATCCTCGCCAATTCCTGCAAGGCGGCAAGTGCCGTGAACTTGGCATCGATTTCAAAGAAGTCGCGAAGTTCCGCACGCGCTTCACTTCGGCCGAAGCCATCGGTGCCGAGCGTGTATAGGCCCTTCGGCGTCCAGCGCGCGATCTGATCCGGAACGGTCTTCATGTAATCGCTGGTTGCGATGACTGGGTATTCTTCGCCGGCGAGCGCCTGCTGGATGTACGGAATCTTCGGCTTGGCGCCGGGATTCAGCAGGTTGTGGCGGTCACAGGCCATCGCGTCTCTTCGGAGTTCTGCGTAGCTTGTGATGCTCCACACTTCGGCACCGACATTGAAGCGTTCCTCCAGGATTTCCTGTGCGGCGATGGCTTCGCGAAGAATCGCACCGCTACCGAACAGGTGAACCTTGGCCTTGTGCTTGCCGTTCGCTTTCCGGAACTTGTACATGCCGCGAATGATGCCTTCATCGACATTGCCCGGCTTGGCGGGGTGGTAGTAGGTCTCATTCTCGACGGTGAAGTAATAGAAGACCGGATCGCGACGACGATACATCCGATCGATGCCTTCCTTGACGATCACCGAGATTTCGTAAGCGAAGGCCGGGTCGTAGCTGATCAGGTTCGGGACGATGCTGGCGGTCAGGTGGCTTTGGCCGTCCTGGTGCTGCAGTCCTTCCCCAGCGAGCGTGGTGCGTCCGGCGGTTGCGCCGACGAGGAAACCGCGACAGCGTGAATCGGCGGCGGCCCATGCCTGGTCACCAATTCGCTGGAACCCGAACATCGAATAGAAGATGTAGAACGGAATCGTATTGACGCCGTGAGCGACCGGTGCGGTTCCGGCGGCCGTGAATGAGGCCATCGAACCGGCTTCGGTAATGCCTTCTTCGAGCAGCTGCCCTGATTCGCTTTCGCGGTAGTAGAGAAGCAGGTGCGAGTCGACCGGCTCATACTTCTGTCCCGCGTGGGCGTAGATGCCGTACTTGCGGAACAGCGAGTCCATACCGAACGTGCGGGCTTCGTCGGCGACGATCGGCACGATCAGTTTGCCAATCTCTTTGTCGTCCATCAGTTTGTTGAGCAGTCGGACGAATGCCATCGTCGTGGCAATTTCATTCTTGCCCGAGCCTTCATCAAACTGGGCGAATGTGTCGTCTGACGGCATCGTGATGGGTTCTGATCGCACACGTCGCCGTGGAACAAACCCTCCGAGCGAAGCGCGGCGGTCCATCAGATATTTGAACTCTTCGCTTTCTTTGTTTGGACGATAGAAGGGGGCCTCTTCCAGGTCTTCGTCTCGAATCGGAATGTCGAACCGGTCGCGGAAGAACTTCAGTTCGTCGTAATTCAGTTTCTTCTGCTGGTGCGTGATGTTACGGCCTTCGCCGGCTTCACCGAGTCCGTACCCCTTGATGGTTCGTGCCAGGATCACGGTCGGCTGACCCTTGTGATTCACAGCAGACTGGTAGGCGGCGTAGACCTTGGCCGGGTCGTGGCCACCCAGACGCAGTTTGGCGATTTGTTCATCCGACAGGTGTTCGACAAGCTGCTTGAGGTCCGGGTCTTTTCCGAAGAATTGTTCCCGGGCGTACGCACCACCTTCGACGGTGTACTTCTGCCACTGTCCGTCGATGGTCTCGTTCATACGCTCAATGACTTTCTCGCGAGCGAATGAGTCGAACATGAAGTCCCAGTCGGACCCCCAGATGGTCTTGATCACGTTCCATCCTGCGCCGCGGAAGGCGCCTTCCAATTCCTGGATGATGTTGCCGTTTCCGCGGACTGGGCCGTCAAGTCGCTGCAGGTTGCAGTTGACGACGAAAATAAGGTTGTCGAGCTGTTCCCGTGCGGCGAGCGTGATGGCGCCGAGTGATTCGGGCTCATCCATTTCGCCATCACCGAGGTAGGCCCAGACATGCCGATCGGAGACCGGCTTAAGGCCGCGATCTTCCATGTAGCGATTGAAGCGAGCCTGGTAGATGGCACCGATTGACGTCAGGCCCATGGAGACGGTGGGGAACTCCCAGAAATCGGGCATGAGCCACGGGTGCGGGTAGGACGACAGACCGCCACCGTCCGCGAGTTCACGTCGGAAGTTTCGGAGCTGTTGCGAATTCAGCCGGTGCAGCAGGAACGCGCGGGCATAGATGCCTGGTGCGCCGTGACCTTGGAAGAAGATCTGGTCACCACTGGCCTCGCGTGTGCTTCCGCGGAAGAAGTGGTTGAAACCCACCTCGAGCAGCGTAGCGGAGGACGCGAAGGTGCTGATGTGCCCCCCGATTCCAGGCGAGCGTCGATTGGCGCGCACGACCATGGCCATGGCATTCCAGCGAATGAGGCTCTTGATGCGGCGTTCCAGCGCGCGATCACCCGGATATGCGGGTTCATCCCCAGGTGGAATGGTATTCATATAAGGGGTGTTGGCCGTAAACGGCGCCACCACATCGTTGTTTTTACCCCAATCGATCAACCGCTGGAGAAGGAACCGAGCCCGCGGTTTTCCGCTGGCTTCGAGGACCTCTCGGAGTGAATCAAGCCACTCCTGCGTTTCAATCTGATCGATGTCCATTGGTGTTGTTGGATATACTTCAGTTGCCATACCCAAAAGATAGTCGAGCGTCCGCAAAGATGCCAGTGTTTGATACAACTGCTTGTGCAGAAATATGTTAACGCTGCGCTAAAGACGCGATGGAATTTTGCGTCTGCACAATTAGTCTTGATCGAGGTAGTTGTTTTGTGAACTAGAAGATGTTGAATATGAGCTGTTCCAACAGGTCTCTTTCCTCGGACAGCGTGCGGGAATTCTCACTTTCCCGGTCATTCAATCCTTCCGCCAGATTGTCGAAGTAGGTGAGGAACGCTGAGAGCCGATCGATCGCCCGTTGCTCGTCATCGGTATCAACGAAAAAGCCAAAGGTAGGGAAGGCATCTTCGAGTGAGTCGATCAGGACGTGGGCCGTATTCAGGAGGAGGACGGCGCGTTGGACGCTGTCATTCTCGAAGTAGGACTCGGATGCGGCTGCGTCCAGCCCGGCGGGGAGGGTGGCCTGGAGTTGCTCGATTTCGACCGTGTCCCCGTTGCGGTCGGTGTAGCTGAGATCGACGTTGGCGATGATGTTATCCACGTCGAAATCGACTAGGCTGCCCGCACGCAGTCTGACGAGCATGGCGCCACCACCGTCGCGGTTGCTGAGAAACAGCGTTGGTATTTCCAGGTTCAGGATGTGCGGAAACGGCTCTTCGGCGGGAATGCCGTAGACGCCTTCGACGTCGAAAGCGAAGGGGATGTCCATCGTGAGCTGCACGTCGAGCGCCACGGGCGTCACCAGCAGGTCAAATTCGTCATCGAAAACGGAGACGATTCGTTCGAAATCGCTGAGGAAGAAGTAGTTGCCCCCTCGAATCTGGCTGATCGCGAGTGCGGTTTCATTTCCGAAATCGGAACCGATGCCGAAGAGTGTCGCGCCGATGTTACGCTCGGCGTAGAACTCCATGACGTCGAGTAGTTCGTCTTCCTGCACACCGGGGCGTGCGGTCAGCAGAGCGTCGGTGAAGACGATGATTCGGTCATCACGATCGTCGGATTGATTTCGTTGAACGAGTTGGAAGGCGGTCGATGCACCTCGAGCGAGATCGGTGCTGCCGTCAGGTACGAGCGTGTCGATAGCACCTTTTATCGCCGCGACGTCGGTGCCGGCGGCGGCTTCCAGTCGTGTCAGGGCGAGGGAATTAAACGCTACGATGCTGACACGATCATCGTCGGTCAGTTGCGCGAGCAGTCGATCGACGGCGATTTTGACGGCTTCCAAGCGACTGGTGCTGGTCGTGCGATCCGCCGCCTCACCCATGGAGCCGCTGATGTCGATGGCAATTGCCAGGTTGAGTGGTGCACGTTCAAAGTCATCGCTGTCCACGTTTGTTCCAAAACCGAGTTGGATGGTTGCCAGCGGTGTGAATGCATCGAAGTCGTCGTTCCAGGCCGTCGCGACCGTGGCATAGAGTTCGCCTGCGTCGTCCGGCTGGGAGACGGGAATGTCGTGTTCCGAGAGAAACCCCTCAACGGTGACAGACGATGGACTGGGTACGCCACCCGATTCAATGATGGATCGTGCGGATGCGATATCCTGCTGACCGCCGGTGGTGATACCGAAGTCGCCACTGTCTGCGCAACCGGACATCATGAGCGTCAGGGAACACCCAAGACTGGCGACAAGATGTCGAATGGCGGTGGGGGTGTTCACTCGGGCTCGGATTGTCGTATCCATCTCGCATTCTCCGTCTGATTGGGGGATCGGCGTGTTCATTCCGCTCTACGTTCTTGAAGTATGCCCACCGTGGCGCGCCAAATTGACCACAGTGAGAAAATCACCCCATTATTTGTCTTGGTGAGTGTCCAGTCGATGCGGTCGTCGTGCCATTATTGAATGACGCCGGGGTCTTCAAAGACCTGGACGTAGCTTCGGTAGCGTTCAATGTGAACGAAACCCTCTTCAACGGCCTGTTTCAGGGCGCAGTCGTTTTCATGGATATGCGTGCAGTCGGGGTATTTGCAATGAGCGATGAATTCGACGAATTCGGTGAAGTAGGCTTCATACTGGTGGCGGGGCACAATGGTGAGGTCAAACGACCGAATCCCCGGTGTATCCACAACATATCCACCGCTTTCGAGTTTGATGAGTTCTGCGGTGGTGGTTGTATGTCGGCCTTTCTGGTTCTGGTGTCCGACCCTGCCGACACGTAGGGACAACCCGGGCTGAATCATATTCAGCATCGAGCTCTTCCCCACGCCACTCTGTCCTGCGATGACAGTTGCCTTGTTATGGCAGAGTTCGGCCAGTTCTTCCCGGCCTTGCCCGCTCACCGTGGACGTACCCAGTGTTGTGTAGCCGAGATCGGCGTAACGTTCCAACAAGTGTTGGGCGTAGCCATCCTGGTCGAGGTCCAATTTGTTGATGCAGATGATCGGCGTTATGTCACCGGCCAACGTCGAGATGATGTAGCGATCGATCAGGTTTGGTTTGGGATCAGGTTCGGCGGCGGAGTTGACGATCAGTGCCTGGTCAACGTTGGCTGCGATGATCTGCACCCGTCTACCGGCTTTTCGCCGTAGTTGCCCCTTCCGGGGATCGACAACTTCGATGACGCCTTCGCGCTCTGCTTCGTCGCCAGATTCGTCGACGCTGAAGTGTACGCGATCACCGATGGTCACGGGATGTCGTTCTTCGATGAGGCGGGTGCGCAGGATGCGTCGAACGGTGCAATTCCAGATGCGTTCGCCATCGTCCACCTCGACGAAGAGGCCGCGCATGGCGATGACCGTACCGGTTTTGAGATCTTGCGCGCGGGTTTCGAGATCATCTTGAATGACGATGGTTCGATGCCGAGAAACGTCACCTTTGCCTTTGACGGTCTCTTTTCCTGCGGCGACGATATCCTGCGATTCGTCCTGATTCGCGGATTCTGTCCAGTCCTTGTTTCTGCGTGGTTTGCTGCGATTCCTGCGAAAGGCAACACGGACCTTCTTCTTGCCTTTTCCCTTTTTCTTAGGGCCTGGCATAGGCGTGTGATCCGGTCGGAGTTGAGTGGTGGATGTTACTTGCGTTCATGCCGGTTTTCATTACCTGTCGTGCGGCGTTGCGTTCACGCCATTCGCCATTCGTGCATCGATCGCATCAGTTGCTCCCGCGAATTACCTTACTTATAGTGGCCCGTACGGTGGACTTATAGTGGCCCGTACGGTGGCGATCGCCGAACGATCGTGTTCGCATTCGTTGTCAGTATTGTAACCCCATCGGTACTTCAGTACCAAGGATGGACTTGTACGGAGGCAGGATTGTGAAGGATCATTTTGGCGATCGACTGGTCAAGGCTGTTTCCGACAAGGGTGTGGCGGCCTGTGTGGGGCTGGATCCTCTTCTTTCCCGCCTTCCTGCAGGCGTGTTGTCAGCCCATGGTATCAGGGAAGGTGAGCCGGTTGATCCTTCCCAGGCCGCTGCAGCGTTGACCGCGTTTGGCCGTGATGTCATCTCCTGTATTGCTGCCCACGTCCCGGTGATCAAGATCAACGTTGCGTTCTTTGAGCGGTATCGTGCTCCAGGACTGGCAGCGTACTTTGATTTGGTGGGTGCCGCGCGAGACGCCGGGCTGATCGTGATCGGCGATGTCAAACGCGCTGACATTGGCCATACCAGTCATCAGTATGCACTCGCCGTATTCTCGGACTCTGAAGTATCGGGTCCGGTGCCGGACAGTGTTACGATCAATCCCTATTTCGGGGTTGACGGGGTGGAGCCTTTCTTCGAGGTCGGTGCGTCGGAGGGGCGCGGTGTGTTCGTGCTGGTTCAAACAAGCAACACATCGGCGATGGAGGTTCAGGGCTTACCGACCGATGACGGTGGTCGTGTTGTGGAGCATGTGGCTCGTCAGGTGAACAGTTGGGCATCGCGCTCAGGATTTATCGGCACATCGGGTTACAGCATGATCGGTGCTGTGGTATCTCCGCATGGCAAAGAAGAGACGGCGCTGATCCGTGAGTTGATGCCACACAGTATCTTCCTTGTTCCCGGGTTTGGAGCGCAAGGGCGCACCGCGGACGATGTGAAGTGTTGTTTCCGATCTGACGGGCAGGGCGCTTTGATTACATCGAGTCGCGGTGTGATCTATGCCTTTTCATCGGAGGAGTATGCGGACGCCGGGGACTGGCGTGAAGCGGTCTCGGCTTCTTGTGCCAACTTGGTGGCATCCATTCGGTCGATCCAGTCGTGACTTTTCGGACTAGGCGTGGGTTGGAGGGGCATGAGGGGCATGCCCGCGCCGCGATCTTCCTTCGTCAGATCGTCGGACTTGGGCATGGCACCCGGGCTGTTGGTCATGGCAACAGGTCGTTGGTCATGGTGACCGTCGAGTTCTTCATGCTTACTCTCGCCTGTAGCGGGTGGTAAGCATGGCACGCTTCGTTGTTTTGATTGTGATGCAACAGCATGCCCGCGCCCCTTCGCACGCTCAGGGGACTTGGGCATGGCACCCTTACTAGGCATGGCACCCTTACTAGGCATGGCACCCCAAGGGGGTATGGCATCCGACGAGGGTATGGAACTCGACGAGGGTATGGAACTCGACGAGGGTATGGAATTCGACGAGGGTATGGAATTCGACGAGGGTATTGCCCTCCTGATTGAGCACATTTTGATTATCGGCGTATCGTCCACGTATCACACCTGTTCATTTCATTTGCGCACGGCGCATGATGTTCCGTCCGATAGGGATGATCCTCGGTTCTGATCAACAAAAGCGGACGCTCCCCTTTGATTCCCAAACTTGACTTTTTTCACGTCTGACGATGCGTCAATCCAGCATGTTGAAAAAAATCATCGTGGTTCGTTTGTCACGGTGATTTATATCTTACTTTTTGACCGTACTCAGTTTGCCACTAGGGCTGCGATGAGAAGCGCTCACGTAAAGGGGTTTTTCCATGGGTCTCACGGTCACGAATTCAAACACACTCACGCTCCTGAATATTCTGAACAGG
>JBMYUM010000144.1:0-9533 GCA_049605375.1 Phycisphaerae bacterium
GGTTGAGAGTGCTGAACTCTGCGCAATCGATGTTGAGATGTTTGTGGTCGAACCGGTCGATGACGAGCTCATCGACGATTCGGTCGAACGTCGGTATGTCGAGCCGCGGGGTGTGGTCTGAGGCGTCCTCTTTGTCATGGGTGACCGTGACGTCGACGACGTAGTTGTGTCCGTGGCCGTGCGGGTTGGCGCACTTGCCGAACAGCTTGGCGTTCTCGTCGTCAGAGAGGTTGGGTCGGAACAGGCGGTGGGCGGCGGAGAATTCGAAGGACTGGGTCAGCTGGATCATGCCGGGGACATCCTTGGAGGTGGTAACTGATACATACGGCGAATAGGCGAGTTCAAGTTCGACGAGCCGAACCGGGTTCTCGCAATCAATGGTTGCGCTTTCGAGTTCGCGATTGAGGCATGTGCCCGCAAGAAACGGTTGCGCTGCGGCTTCGACTGTCAGAGTCGAGAGAATTCGATCTTTCAGAAGGGACTCGACGACTTTGATATTGCACAGGTATCCGGATTCGGGGTCGGCTTCACCTTCGACGACGGCGCGCAGCGTCAAGTACTGGCCGAGTGATGATGCCCCTGTTCCCGACCAGTTGTTCGTGGTTGCGGTGGGTTCGTTCTGATCGGAAAGGAAGAATCGAATTTCGCGCATCAGGCGCATGGGATTCTCCCATGTTGACGTGTGGTGATGTCGTGATGGCATGCCGCATGGGAACGGCTTGGGTCAGGGCATCGGCGCCCGTCCATCCTGATCGACGGACGCCGGTGCGTCGTATTCGGAACGTTACAATTGCTCGGCGAATACCTGTTGAGCAGCTGAGATTCCTGCGCCGATGGCGAGGTCATGACCCTGTTCCTTGAAGCAAATTTCGAGTGCTGCCAGTGCCCCGAGCGTATCGAAGGCATCGAGGTAGCCCATATGTGAAAGTCGAACAATGTTCCCCTTCAGTTTGCCTTGTCCGCCGGCAATCTGGAAGCCGAAACGGCTTCGCATGGTTTTCCGAAGGGCTGCTTCGTCGACATTTTCCGGAACACGGATCGCCGTGACCGAATCGACGGGGTCCGTCGCGAATGTGGTGAGGTTCATCGCCTTCACGGCTTCGCGCGTGGCTGCTGCCAGCGTGGCGGTTTCCGCCCAGATCTTTTCGAGTGTCCTTTCTTTGACACTGCGAAGCACCATTTGCGCCCCTCTTATGATAGTGGCGGCCGGCGTATAGGGCGCGTCCCAGGTTTCCAGTGATTTACGATAGGGACGTAAATCGTTGTAAAGTGCAGGGCGGTTGCCCTGATCGACGCGTTCCCAAGCCCGGTCAGAGACCGCCACAAAAGCGAGACCGGGCGGCAGGCTCACGGCTTTCTGGGAGCCGGTGATGTAAGCGTCGACGCCCCACTCATCCATTTTGACGGGGATCGCACCGACGGCGGTGATCCCATCGACGATCAGAATGGCGTTGCGTTCGCGGCAGAGCTTACCGATGCCTTCGACGTCACTCTTGGATGTCGTTGACGTTTCACTGTGGACGACGATGACGGTGTCGATGGCGGCGTCGGCGTCCATGGCGGATTGGATGTCGGCAACTTTGGCGCCGTGCCCCCATTCGATGGGGAGCGGGGTGTGGTCAATTCCAAATGTGGCGCAGACCTTGACCCAGCGTTCCGCGAATTTCCCGTTCTCAACAACGAGTGCTTTTGAACCGGGTGGGCAGCATCCGACAATGGCGGCTTCGGCTGCGGCAGTACCGCTGCCGGTAAACGTCAGACAGGTCGACTTGGTCTGGAAGAAGTACTGCAGAAGTTCATGAACCTCTTTGTGCATTTCTCGAAACCAAGCGGTTCGATGATGCTGTATGGGTCGTGCCATCTCGAGCAGGACGTCTTCGGGCACCATGACAGGGCCCGGGGTGAAGAGTCGTTCTTTTTTCATGGTTGCATCTCCAAGGTGGTCGCGTGTGGCGTTCACCCGTGTCGAACAGTGCAGCATATCCTGCTCCTGGTCGGCGACGGCACAACAATCGCCATTATAGAAACCGGGCGTGCGGGTGCCAGCAGGATTGCGACTGTTTGGTGGGCTATCGGCGTGGTGCCTGGGCGATGTCCGAAGTCGTGAATCGCCAGACTTCGCGTGATTCCGCGGTCACGATGATGTCCTTTCCGAGGAAGGTGCAGGCTTCGGTCTGCTTGTGAATCGGCAGTGGGATCCGGGGTGGTTTCTGGGATTCGATGGAAGCGAGGCCTTCGGAAAGATCGAAGACGGCCAATTGTCCGTAACTGAGTACGGCGAGCTGTTTCCCGTCAGGCGAAACATCGGCTGCGGTGATGGGGGCGACGGGGACCCTGCAGATGGGCTTGGCTACGCTTGTTTCGTTCCCTTGCGGCTGAATGTGGAAGAGCGTGGGCTGGGCCTGCACTTCCTTGGTGATCATGTAGAGTTGGTTCTGGTGGATGAAGAGGGCTTCTGCATTGCGTGGACCGACGGGGAGCTTGTAATGCCAGATGCGCTGTACTTGGGCGATGGTCGGAGTTTCTCCGGAGAGATCGGGTTCCGCGATTTCGTAGATGGTTGCCCGTGCTCGTCGAAGTTGGTTGTCGCCGAAATCGGCAATATAGAGCGTACCGTTGCGGTCGCTGGTCATATCTTCCCAGTCGACGTTCGTCGCTGGTTCGACACGCAGTTCCGCCCGGATATTTCCCTTCAGGTCGAAGGCGAAAAGGGAGGGTGGATGACCGGAATCGTTGTGCGACCAGAGCAGGTCGGGTGAGCTGGAGCAGGGTGCCAGTCCGGATGATTCGAGCAATGCACGGCTCTTGATGCTGGTGATCGGCATCCACGGCTGTCGAGGTTTTGATTCCGTATTCTTCTCGACGGGAGTTGCTGCTTCGGTTTTCGGATCGGGTGGGTTCGCGATGGTGTGGCATGGCTGCGGCAGCAGGATACACGCCGGAAGGGCGATCAGTCGGGCGCTTTGCTGAATGAGGGAGTGCAGACGTCGTGTGTTCATTGCGGTTTTGAATCCGTGATCTGAGTTTCTGCCAGCGGATGTTTGAGAATGAACCGTCGGTAGTATGCAAGGCCAAGACAGGTCAGTGGGATCGCCAGCAGAACGCCAAGGAATCCGAGAATTTTTCCCCAAATGAAGACGCCAAGGAGAATGGCGACGGGTCGCAAACCGGTCGCGTTCCCCATGATTTTCGGGTTGATGATCACGTCTTGCAGCGTCTGTGCAACGCCAAAGACAAGCAGCGTGAGGATGATGGTGGTTCCAAACGTTGCGTCGGTTTCGAGTGCCTTGAGTCCTGCAAGGAAGAAAGCGGGCACCACGCCGACCGTTTGCAGGTAGGGCACCATGTTCAGTGCACCGACGAAAAGCCCGAGTGGGATTGCCATGGGGAGTCGGATCAGACTGAAGCCGACGCAGAAGAGAACCGCCATGGCGAGGGCGATCAACGCCTGTCCTCGAAAATACCTGCGCATGGCAATGTCGAATTCCGCTGCGAAAGAGATGATCGTTTCGCGGTAGGCGGGTGGCAGGAACGACTTCCAGGCTTTGGCGTATTGCGGGTAGTCGAGCAACAGGAAGACAAGGTAAAGAAGAACGATCATGAGGCCGACCACGCCGATCACGATATTGAGCAGTGAGGCAAACGCGTTCCAGATGTACAGCGACAGCTGCTCGCTGAATTCATCGAGTCGTTTCTCAAAGTCCTCTGATTGCGTGTAGAGAACCAGGTAGTCGAGTGCTCGTCCGGCATATGTTCCTTCGAGAATCTGTTTGGCGTTCCTGAAGTGGAAACTTCTGGGTTGGTCGCCTGTTGCGATCTTTCCGAGTTCGGTCGTTGCATTTTGAAGTTCCTGCCATCCGAAGCGCATTGGTAGGTTGGGGTCTTGCGCGGCATTTTCCTGCTCCTGTCCGGTGGCTTGGGGCATGCTGGCGTCCGGCATGCTGGCGTCCGGGGCGGTGGCATCCGGCATCGTCTGTGCTTGCGCCAGGTCGTCCTTGAGCATCTGCCAGTCTCGCTGGAAGCGGTCGGCCTGGCTTAGCATGACGGGGATGATGATGGCGACGATTGCCATGCCGATCACGGTGAGCAGTGTCAGGGTCATCCCGACGGCGACGCTTCGTCGTTTGACCCTCTCCTCAAAAACATTCACAAGAGGATTGATCAGGTAGGCAAGAATGACAGCTGCGGCGAATGGAATCAGGACGTCTGCGAGGTATCGCAGGAGGGCGAAGATTCCTGCGAGGACCAAGGCGCTCAGTATCATTCGAACGACGCGGTCGAAGGTGTATCGTTGAAGTTTGGGTGGTGTATCAGTCACGCGCGAGATTGGAACCGGAATTGTGCCGATTGGCAATCCCGCGCGGTTGTCGAAAGGCGTCGACCGGTGTCGCTACCAGTCGATCGCGTTGACCAGGACGCCGCAGAACTCGTCCTGAATTTCCCGGTAGGGCGTCGTGCTGCCTGGGAAGTCGTTGAACATGATGGCAAATGCCAGTTTTCTTTCACCGCTCTTGGACAGGATGTATCCGGAAAGCGTACGAATGCCGGTCATCGTTCCGGTTTTGGCGACGACTCGTCCTTTTTGTTCGCGCATCTGGCGGCGGAGTGTTCCATCGACGCCGGCCACTGCGAGGCTGTCGATGACGGTCTGTGCGTACGGGCGCTTGTGAGCGAATGCCAGCAGCTGGCACAGTTGTTCGGCCGTTGCTCGGTTATCGCGGCTGAGGCCCGACCCGTCGGACAGTTCGAATCGTTTGGTGTCAATTCCGGCTTTATTGAGGAAGTCTGTCATGGCTTTTCGTCCGGACGCCCATGATCCCGGGCTTCGTACGCCGCGGTTTGCACCTGCGGCATAGCCCATTCGCTTCAGCAGGGCTTCGGAGTAGGGGCCGTGCGAGTCTTTGCCGATGCGTGGGAGTATTTCGACGAGTTTGGTCTTCAGGGTATCGCGCAGTTGCGCCTGTTCTGCGGCGATTGGTTTTCGGCTGATTTTGATATCACCGGCGACGCTGATGCCGGCCTGTCGGAGTTCTTCTTTCAGTGCGTGACCAAACAGGCGGGCGGGCTCTGGAAAAGAGACGGCCGGAAATGCCCAGGTTTTGCGACAGTTGCCGCTCACCACATATTTTCGGGTTCCGGGCGGGTGATGAATAATCGGGTTTCGGCCCTTGCCGGTTTTTGTACGGTTGTCGATCTCGGCGTCCGGGCAGTTCGGCCACATCTTGACTTTGGCGGGTTTGCCGGGCTCTCCGGGTTCGACGGTTACGTTCAGGCAATTGGCATTGAAATTCACGGCATCGACGGGCGCTGCGTACCAGCGACCGTGATCAGAGTTTTCCCAGGACTTGTGATAGGAAGGGGGCTCCATGCGTGCGACATCGAGGACGATGTCGCCTTGAATGGCGCCGACGTTGGCTTTGGTGAGCGCTTCGACAAACGAAGCGAAGTGCCCATCACGCTTTTGTGATGCACTGGTTCCTTCGGCGTTACCGGTCGATGGATCGCCGTCGCCGACGACGAGAACATTGGGTCCGTCCTGGTAGAACTTGGTTTCGAATTCAAAGTCGGCACCGAGCGTTTCCAGTGCACCGATCATGGTGAAGAGTTTCATGGTGCTGGCGGGGACCACGGCAAGATCGCGTTGATAGGAAAAGGTGACGCGTTTGGATGCTACATCAACCACGCAGGCTGAGGCTACCGTTGATTCGTGTGGCAGTGTGACGAGGAGTCTTTCGAGTCGGTCGCCCGGCAGCACGACCTGAATGGACGGCTGGTTGTCGGTCGCTGTTTGGGCGCTGACTTGCGCCACGGGCAACAAGAAGCAGCAGGCGAGAAGGCAGCTTGCAAGAAGGCTGCTTGCGAGACGGCGGCTTGCGAGAAGGCTGCTTGCGATCCGGGGGGGCATTCGCATGGTCTCAACATGAAGGATGCTCAGGACGGTGCGCCCCTTGATACGTCTTGAATTTGAATCGCCGGTACTCATTTGCTGTTGCCCTACCTCAAATCTGGTCTGAACGAGGATTTTGTTGTCGGCCTCGTCGTTTGGTGCCATTGCAGGATGTTCTTCGAAAGCGTCATGAATTCCTGTTGTGGCATCGTTCTTGCTCTGCTGCGACCGGATGATAAACGAGGCGCTTTGTGAGGCAAAGGGGGCGAGGTGTGTCGTATGGAGTGGTTTTTCGGGGTCGGGTTGATGAACTGGAGTTTTCGCATCTGTACGGATGAATCTTCGTTACAGGGAAGGGACTGGAATTTGGTAGCGGCAGCGGATATGGTAGATTTACAGGGGAAGTTGGAGAACCGCAGCGAGCTGGACACCCTTCAGATCTCCAGTCGCATTCTTGGATGGATAGCAGGTCGTGGTCTTGACGCGAACGGACGAGAGTCGTGCGCGCGGTGATCTCGTGATATCGCCGGGCAGCACACCGGAAGCCTGTAACGTGGCGGCGCACCTTCCGCGCATGGCTGCGGAGGTTCCGGATCATCCCGCCGTGATCTTGCCTCATGGTCGTCGTGGTGGTCGGGCTCGTTATCTATCTCTTTCCTTTTCAGAACTCGAAGCGTTATCGAATCGATATGCCAACGGGCTTACCCGTGCTGGTATCACGCGTGGCATGCGAACGCTGATGATGGTTCGCCCGGGTAAGGAGTTCATCGGGCTAACCTTCGCGCTGTTTAAGATGGGCGCGGTTCCCGTGATGATTGATCCGGGTATGGGCGTTCGTCGATTGCTGGAGTGTGTTCGATCCGTACAGCCGGAAGCGATGATCGGGATTCCGGCGGCGCAGGTCGTGCGCGTTCTTCAGCCGAAGTATTTTCCGGGGTTGAAAGTTCCGGTGACGGTTGGCCGTCGTTTGTTCTGGGGCGGTCATACTTTGCAGGCATTGGCTGATGCGTCGTCTGACACGTATGCGATGGCCGCGACGGAGCCTGACGAAGTTGCCGCTATTTTGTTCACCAGCGGTGCGACGGGCCCGGCGAAGGGGGTCGTTTATCAGCATGGAATGTTCGATGCCCAGGTGGACATGATTCGATCCCACTACGGCATAGCGCCTGGAGAGATGGATCTGCCGGCTTTCCCGTTGTTTGCGCTGTTCAATCCTGCGATGGGCGTGACGAGTGTCATTCCGGATATGGACGCGAGTCGTCCAGCCAAGGTGAATCCTGCCCGCATTGTCGAAGCGATTCAGGATCACTCGGTCACGAGTACGTTTGGGTCGCCTGCGTTGTGGAAGCGGGTGGCTGCCTATTGTGTCGAGCGTGGCATCAAGCTTCCTTCGGTTCGCCGCATTCTGATTGCGGGGGCACCGGTGCCGGCGGTGGTGATCGAGCGTCTGCGGTCGGTGATTGGGGATGACGGTGATATTCACACGCCCTATGGGGCAACGGAGTCATTGCCGGTCTCATCCATTTCCGGATCGGAGCTGTTCGGTGTCCCGTCAGATCTGGATGCATCGCCGGCTACGCTTGCTCGTTCCGGCAAGGGGACGTGCGTTGGCTTTCCGCTGCCGGGCATTGACCTCCGCGTCATCCCGCTATCGGACGAAAATATTTCTGACATGCAAGGTGTCGAGCCGGTTTCCGTTGGATCCATTGGGGAGATCGTGGTTCGTGGCGCTGTTGTAACCCGTGCCTACGCCAATCGTCCGGATGCGACTCGTGCTTCGAAGATTGCCGATGGTGATGACATCTGGCATCGGATTGGTGATGTCGGTTATCGGGACAAATCGGGTCGAGTTTGGTTTTGTGGGCGAAAAAACCACCGCGTCGAGACCGGGCGCGGTACACTGTATCCGATCCCTTGTGAGGCACTCTTTAACGAACAGCCCCGGGTTTCCCGGTCGGCGCTGGTTGGGGTTGGAGAACGTGGGCGACAGGTGCCTGTCATGGTGATCGAGCCGGAGTCCGGTGCGTATCCACATGGGGCGAATCGTCAGTCCTGGTCTACAGAGCTCCTTCGGTTTGCGAAATCAAATCCGCTGACTGAGGAGATAACACATATTCTTTTTCATCGTCGATTTCCGGTCGATGTTCGCCACAACGCGAAGATCAATCGGGAGTTGTTGTCACAGTGGGCTTCGGAGCAGTTGCGTTGAAAGCACTCGTAACCGGAGGTGGTGGTTTTCTGGGCACGCGCATTGTGGAGATGCTGCTGGAACGTGGAGACGTTCCGGTTGCATTGGGCCGCAATCGGTATGCGCACCTTGATAAGCTGGGTGTTCAGACCGTCCAGGCTGACCTTCGTGATCCCCAGGCCGTAAAAGATGCCTGTGAAGGCATGGATGTTGTCTTTCATGTTGGTGCATTGGCGGGCATTTGGGGGCCGTCGCATCTGTTCTGGGACATCAACGCCGGTGGTACGGCAAACGTACTCGCGGGTTGCCGGGCGCACGGGGTTTCACGGCTGGTGTATACGAGTTCTCCGAGTGTGGTTTTCGGCAATGACGCCTTATGTGGCGTGGACGAATCGCAGCCCTATCCAGCGAAACATACGGCTGATTATCCGAAGACGAAGGCGTCTGCGGAGCGGATGATATTGAAGGCGAATCGCCCTGAGTTACGGACGGTGTCCTTGCGTCCGCATCTGATTTGGGGCCCGAATGATCCGCATATTATTCCTCGTTTGTTGGAGCGTGCCCGCAAGGGGCGTTTGAAGCAGGTCGGCGATGGTACGAACCTTGTCGACATTACCTATATTGACAATGCGGCGGATGCGCATCTCCAGGCGGCTGATGCGTTGGATTCGCATGATGCGTGTTGTGGTCGCGCTTACTTCATCAGTCAGGGTGAGCCGGTGGCGTTGTGGCCGTGGATCAATGAGCTGCTGGAGTCGTTGGGGGCTCCCTGTGTGCGGAAGTCGGTTTCGTACGGCATGGCAGACACGATTGGTCGTGTTCTTGAAACGGTCTATCGCACGTGTCGGTTAAAAGGTGAGCCGCCGATGACTCGGTTTGTGGCATCCCAGTTGGCCAAGTCTCATTACTTCTGCATTGATGCTGCTCGCCGTGATCTGGGGTATGAGCCTCGGGTTTCGACCGAAGAAGGGATGGCGCGGCTGATTGACTGGATGTCGACGCCATCGAAGATTCAGCGTGGTCCGATTTCGGTTGCGAAACCGCAGATCAAGTCGGCGTAGCGGTTGGGGTGGGGTATGTGGACCTTGGCTTTTTTCGGTCGTGCGTAATTCGCTCATTTCCGGCGAGAATTGATCGAGGTTCGAGATTCACAGGTCAATTGAATTGACTCTCGGCTGATCGGCGGTTACCGTTTGGAGCTCGCGTCACGTTGGTCGACCGGCCGTCGTGGCAAGAATTCACAGGCTCGTCGATGCTCCATTTTCGGGGTTGTTGATGGTCTTGAGAGTTCCATTCACATGTATGTATACGGGGCGTAGCTCAGTCTGGTAGAGCGCAGCGTTCGGGACGCTGAGGCCGCAGGTTCAAGTCCTGTCGCCCCGATTCTTTGCCATCAAGCGGCGGAGATTCCATCTCCGCTTCGATTTCCTCCCGCTACTTATTGTCATTCAAGCGTCA
>JBMYUM010000145.1:0-9531 GCA_049605375.1 Phycisphaerae bacterium
ATCGAGTAAATTGAAAGACATGGAAATCAACGCACCGCAAGAACAAGACAACGAACAGCCGCACCATCCGGATTATCACCGGCGAATCGAGTCGGCCTGCCGTTTGCTCGAACAGCAGATCGACATCGATGTACCGTTGGATCAGGTCGCAAAAGCCGCCTGCCTCTCCACATTTCATTTTCACCGTCTGTTCCGTGGTCTGACCGGTGAGACCGTTCGCGGATACGTACGAAGGATTCGCCTGGAACAGGCCGCCCATCGATTGACATCGTCGACAGACGAGATACTCCGCATCGCGCTCGATGTCGGATACAACAGCCACGAAGCATTTACCAGAGCCTTCCAGAAACGTTTCGAAATGCCACCGTCTCAATTCAGAGAGGAAAAACGCAAGGTTATGCCAGCAGATACCCGAAATCGGCGGCCCATCGAGGTGAGAATCGAAACCCGAGAACCCTGCACCGTGGCTGCGGTGCGCCATGTCGGCCCCTACCATCAGGTCGGTGATGCCTGGAAAAAACTCATAAAGTGGGGATGGAGCAGGATGATCTTCGGAAAACCGCCTGAGATGTTCGGTCTTTGCTACGACGACCCCGACATCACCGAGAACAGCCAGATTCGATACGACGCCTGTTTGGTCGTTCGGCCGGACACGAAGGTCAAAGGGGACATCGAGCAATGTGAAGTGGAAGGGGGGATATTTGCCGTGACCATCCACCATGGACCCTACGAGCGGCTTGGCGAAACCTATGCCCGGCTGTGCGCGGAAATCGTGGACGCAGCCATCGGGGGCCGTCGTTTCAAGCTGGGCTTGCCGCCATCGATCGAGAAGTACCTTAACGATCCTCGAAAAACGAAACCGGAAGATCTTCAGACCGAAATCTGGATGCCCATCATCAGCAAAACGGAATAGAGCCATCTACTCCGACACGCCGCGAAGCATCTTCTTGAACAGATCTTCTTAAACAACGTGAGTAACCTGGGGATGCCGTTCAGGCGGTACCCGCCTCGAAGATGAAGACGGCATGAGACGATCGACGAGCAAAGCCTGAGACAATGCCGATCCATCGGCGCGCACCAGCGCTTTCTGAAGAGGCGATGTCTTGCAAACTAACTTCCGTTCCTGAAGGACCAGTTTGTCAGCGACCGTGTTTGGTCGTCCTGATCACTGGAGCGGACTTGCCCACAACGTGGCAAGAAGGAACGCAAGGATTGCGGTCGCGATCAGCCAGAACGGTTGATGGGTGACTTCTCGCGAATGTCCTTTGTGGGATAGCAACGGCATAGCCAAACCTCCCTTCGAACATGGGACAAGGTAGACCCTTTTCCTATCTAAAGTATACCTCAAGGTTGAACGCCGTGACGTTGGAATCCCCCGAAATCAGGGGAATTCGTATGCCGAATACACACGTCTTTCGGGAATACGGATGTGACGATGTTCAAACTCCACCACGTGCTCTATGATCCCTGCATGTCGTCACTACAGGAATACCGTACGTTCTTGAGGGAGCTGGTCGAGGTCGCGATGCTGCGCGCCAGTATCCCCGTCAACGAACAGGAAATCGAACGAAAACCCGACACCACCTACGTCACCTCGACCGATAAGGCGATTCAACAAACGCTGCTCGATGCGATTCACACCAAGTACCCCGAACATGCCGTTATCGGCGAAGAGAGCGAATCCGAACGTGCGCGTAACGCTGCACCCGTCCCAACGGCCTCAGCTCGCTATTGCTGGGTGATTGATCCGCTTGATGGAACCCGAAACTACGTGTCCGGGCTTCCATGCTTCAGTACATCCATCGCATTGCTGGAAGATGGCGTTCCGGTCCTCGCTGCCATCGGGGAACCCAACCTGCAACGTGTTTTCTTTGCAGAGAAGGGAAAGGGTGCTGACCGAAACGATCGACGGATGGCCGCTCGTGATCCTCACCTCGATCGATCCGCCCTCGTAGGACTGACGACCAACCGGGATCCTCAATCCATTCAGTTCCTCGAGAACTGGGCGCGAGAAGGTGGATTCATCCTTCGAAATCTCGGGAGCACCGCTTACCACATGGCGCTTGTCGCGGACGGTGCTTTGCATGGCTGTGCAAGCCGAAAATGTAAGATCTGGGATATCGCGGCCGGTGTCCTGCTGATCGAAGAGGCGGGGGGGCATGCAACTCACGAAGACGGAAGACCGCTGGTCCCCTTTGATCTCGCGGCTGACCCCGAAGACAACATTCCCGTCATTGCAGGAGCGCCGCAAACACACGAGAGACTCATCAAACTGCGCGGGGCCTGAGCAAGTCGTGTCTAGCACGCGCCCTTCAGGAAAGTCCCGATCGTCCGGAGAATGATCACGATGTCGAGCTCCATCGACATGTGCTTGAGATAGTACAGATCAAACTGAAGCTTACGCTTCGAGTCTTCAATCGATGCGCCGTAACGGTAGCTGATTTGAGCCCAACCCGTAATTCCCGGCTTCACAAGATGGCGTTCTGCATAGTAGGGAATCTTACGTGTCAGCTCTTCAACGATGTCGGGTCGTTCCGGGCGCGGACCGACGATCGACATGTTTCCAATCAGAACATTGTAGAGCTGCGGCAACTCGTCCAGTCGACTCTTTCGCAGGAATCGTCCGATCCGTGTCACACGCGGATCATTGGGTGATGCCCAGACACTCTTGCCATTCTCCGCGTTCACACGCATGGTGCGGAACTTGTGCAAGCGGAACACCCTGCCGTTCTGCCCGACACGTTCCTGAGAATAGAACGATGGACCACCATCGCAGAGCTTCACGGCCAGCGCGATAATCGGCCAGAAGGGTGCCGTCAAACACAATCCGACAACAGCTGCAATAACGTCGATGGCACGCTGCACAGTTGCATGCCGCTCACAATGGACCTTCAGATCGGCAAACAGGAACCAGGCCGGTGTTACCTGATCCACGAGAATCTGCCCCGCGGCCTTCTCGTAGAAAATGGCTTCATTGGTAACGCGACATCCACGGCGCAACGCGGGTGCCAGCCAGTTCATGGCGTCTTCGTCTCGAGCCGCTTGGTGCCCAACAACAATATCTGTCACACCGTGTGGACCCAGCTTGTCGAGAGACTCCCGAATATCACCAAAGTACTTGGTGTCGCTTGTTTTCAGCTTCTTGATATCCGGATCTGTATAACCCACCAGTTTGAACTCGGGGAGCAGTCCATTCTTCTGCGCAGTTCGAAAAGACTGAAAAAGTGAACGAGGCCCTACGACAAGAAGCTTGCGTTGGACGTGGTGCATCGCCCAGCATGCAACAAGGCGCCCACCAATGCCCAGCAAAAACGACATGCCCATGGTGAAGGCGGCAATGCGGCGACTGACGGTGGCATACATGAGAACGTAGATCACGGCGTAGGCAACGATGGAGGCTGCCGCGATCGTCAGGAACATACGCATGACAATTCGTGACCGACTGTGAAGCGTATCGCGAATATAGAGCCCGAATACGTGCGCGCACGATGTCAGTGAGATAGAGAATACAAGACACGCCGTCCATAACGCGATATGCGGTGTCGTTTCAAGGACAGGCGGAGGGAAGTACTTGAATCCCTGATAAAGAGATGCAAGTACCACAAAAACATCCAGCACAAGCCAGGACGAACCAGGGATCTCGAGTAGGCAACGACCGATGACGTGCCGTACACCCGCGGAACGCTTCTGCGCACTCGTGACGGATGCCAGATCCGGTAACGGTGGGACCGTTCCAGTATTCACTTGGCTCGTACTGACCGTTGCCGGTCTAACGCTGGTAGCTATGGGTGCACTCATAAAACGCCCTTTTTGCACGCGGTAATCCAATGGTGAATCGACCGCTTGCAGGCAGGATCTGAGTTATCGGCAAGTTACCGAGGGCCCGATAAGTCAACGCCCTATAAGACTCACGAATCCGTCGCTTGGAGGCCAACACAGCCTTTTAAAACCAGTCGGGAATCGAATCGCCCGATATTCCTCAACGTCCGAATCCATACAGGATGGGGTCGGCTGAACCTCTCGTCTGTCAGGTTTGCACGATGAGCTTAAAGACCAAGTTGATGTCGATCGCACTTGCGCCGGTTCTAGTCGGTATCGTCGGGTGCGCTTCCAAAGAAGAAGAAGTCGTCTGGACGCCAAGGCCAAAGGTGCCATGGGAAGATGTGATCGTTGATCACACCGTGGCGCCGAAGCAAGGCTTCGAACTTCACGTGAATGGTCCCACGCAAGGACTGTTCCCCGCGAGGATCAGTGTCGTGCGCCTGGCACGATCCGAAGATTGCATGAAATCGGAAGTGAGAGATGCAGAACTCTTCCGCGATCCGCGTAATGAATTCCTGCAATGGAACTCAGCCTTTGACGATCAGATGGCCGTCTCCGAGGTCTTCCCGATCGCAAGACGCGATCTCGGAGGTGGGCCGGCCATGCCGCCGCAGATCCTGGCGGCCATGAGCGCGCTCGGGGGTGAAATCGGATTGATCTATGCCGTCAATGAACTGGCAGAAAACGAAACCGAGATGCTGGGCGCACTCTACGATACATCGTCGATGAAACAACTTGCATCGATGCGCGCCGTCGCTGAGTCCGTTATCTTCGAGGAAGATGAAGAACCCGAAGACGAAGATATCAACCTGTTCGAAACAGACTCCAAAGCACTTGTTCGCGATGAATTCGAACGCCTGGTCTACCTGGCACTTCGTGAATTGATCATGAACGACGAGCCCGCGAAAGTCGAGGCGCCAGAAGGTTGGATTCCGGACCGTCCGATGGTACCCGCACAATGGCCTCCCCTGGTGCCCTACCGGACGCGATAACCAGGATCACGACAGTGCTGCCTTCACGAAGGTGGCGAGCATCCGATGATCGCAGCCGTCCGGTGAGAGCCCTGAGAATCTTGCGCCATGATGAAGAGCCAGCCAGAGCAAAGCACGCGACAGAAGTTCGTCATGCAGCATCTGACGCTGCTGGGAACCCTCTTCACGTTTCTCTTCATCCTGCAAACAGGTCTCGTTCCATATAATTTTTCGAGTGAGAACGGTACGGGCGTGCTCTTCGGCGCTGAGGTCAACCGGCTCACGTCCGCCGATGTCATCCTGAACATCGTGCTCTATCTGCCGTTCGGCTACCTGCTGCATACCATGCTGCGGAGACGAATGCGCCTGGCAGCCCTCATCGTGATGGCTTCCGCGTTCGCTTGCAGCGCAGGCATCGAGTATGCCCAGTTCTACCTCCCGGCTCGTGTCTCGTCGCGTATCGACATCGTTGCCAACGTGTCCGGTGCCGGCATAGGTGTCGCACTTTCCGCTGCATTCGGATGGTTGTTGCCGCAGTTCTTTGGCGCCCTGCTCTATGAACTTCGCGGTCGACCAGGTCTTGTTCTCGTACAGACCTACCTGTTGTTCATGGTTGTAGCCGCGGCCATTCCGTTCTCGCTCACTTTCGATATGCAACGATTGAAGGCGGCGGCCAGGAACGCAAACCTGACACCGTTTGCTGCGGCACGCGCCGGTTTCGGTTTCATGGATGAACAAACGCTCCAGCGCAGCTCCATGACGTCGCAATACCAAAGGTGGGCCAATCTCAAGAACTACTCGAGTTGGATCGCCGAATGCGTTACGTTTGCCGTGCTTATCGCAATGCTGTTCATCCTGTTCCGATGGGAATACGACTTCTCCGGAGCTGTTGCCACGATACTGGCAGCGTGGATGACCATCATGCTCGCAACAGGCTTCAGCGCCGCGCAATTCTTCATCATGACCCGCGGATTCGATGTGACAGACGTACTCTGCAGGTTGGCCGGTGGGTTCATCGGGCTCGCCGTCTTGGCACTCTATCTGCGAGTCTGGCGTGGAAATCTGGAAAACTGGCTGGATGACCATTGGTATGCTCTGGTGCGGTGCGGTGTGATCCTCATCGCGGCATACATCACCTACAATGGTGTCATTCCAGTGGCATTTGATACCAACCCCCAGCAGGCGCTGGCTTCACTCGGTTCCTGGAATATCGTGCCTTTCTTTGGATACCAGCAATCTAGACTCGATGTCATGGTCGATGATGTCGTTGAAAAAGTCTTCGTATTCTCCGTCTGGGCGGTCTTTCTCTCTCTTTGGATCGACGGGCGTAAACATGCGCGAGGCCAGGCCTCGACGCGAACGGAAAACAACTCGCGCGCACTGCCTCTGGTTCTGGGGACGTGCGTCAGCCTGGCGATGCTGGTCGAGATCTTCCAACTGACCATGCAGGTGCGCGTCACATCTCTGACAGATCCCGTACTCGCCGTGGTCGGCGGGGTCGTAGGGCACGCGTTCTATGATCAGGCGATCAGGTTCTATCAATACGCGCACCAATACGAAATGTACGGCCCCGAAGCCGATCAGGAAGAACACCATCTGAGCCCGCTCGATGAACTTGTCGCTTCGCTGACCGAACCGCGACCCGATGCGCCGCGCGAGCCGAAACCAACGCGACGTCCCATCCGGAGAGGGTGAGCACGACGTCACCACGCCCGCACAGGTCCACGAAGAGCAATCACGCCTTTTTTTCCGAATCGCGATGCGATCCGCCACCGGCCAACGGCCGGTGGTAGTTTCGGCGCTGCATCGATCAAACTGACAAGATCGAGCTCTGGACGAACAGACCCGGTACATAGCAACTCAAGGTCAATCTGTGCAGCTGTAAGCTATTTTAATATAGTAGTTTATGTGTTGATCGGCCTTTCTGGCGTATGGGCGAAGGGCGTGGTTGGCCAATGCCCCATAAACGAGAATGTGAACGTTTTGAACGTTTTTTGGTGGCAGAGTTGGCGTGGGGCAACGTACACTCTTCACAGACATGAATGCATCACCGCCAGCGTGAACGGCGGTTTGCACGAAACGAGACCGGTGGGCAATCGAACCTCCTTACTGACTCCAAGGGGGTAACGAATCCCGCCGGTACAGGTCGATACCTGGGACGGTGCGGACCGCTCCGCACAGTGGCGTCCGCACCGAAACCAGGGAAGGCGAACAGTCGGGATAGCTGGACCATCAGCAGGAGAGGCACACGTGACGAAGCGACTATTCAATCCGGCGGCAGTGGCAGAAGCAGGGCAGCAGGGCGGAAGCAATGAAGGCCTTGATAACAAGGGACTGTCCGTCTTCGTGACCGGTTCCAGCGGGTTGGTCGGAAAGCGCCTGTGCGTCGCACTGCAGGACGACGGCCATCAGGTCAAGCGCGTCGTCCGTTCAACGAAGCAGGATGGACCACGCGCCGTTGTGTGGAACCCTTCCGCAGACGAAATTGACCCGACCATCTTTAACGGCGCCGATGCGGTCGTACATCTGGCAGGTGAAAGCATCGCCGACAAGCGCTGGTCGACAGCACAGAAGAAAGTCATTCTCGACAGTCGTGCGAAGTCGACGCGTAATCTCGCAGAGGCTCTGGCAGCGTTGGACAATCCACCGAAGACGCTTGTCTGTGCGTCGGCGATTGGTTTCTACGGTAGTCGTGGCGATGAGCAATTGACGGAAGAAAGCGAGACTGGTGATGGCTTCCTCGCTGAAGTCTGCCGTGCGTGGGAAGACGCATGCCAACCGGCAAGAGATGCGGGCATTCGAGTCGTCAATATCAGAATCGGTATGGTCGTTGCCCGTGATGGCGGGGCACTCGCAAAAATGCTGACGCCTTTCAAAATGGGCGCCGGCGGTATCCTTGGTTCAGGTAAGCAGTACATGAGCTGGATTGAGGTTGACGACCTGGTCAGACTGATCGAGTACACCATCACCGAAGAGAGTTTGGATGGACCTGTCAATGCAGTAGCCCCCAAGCCAATCACAAACTTCGAATTCACCAAGGCTCTTGGTCGGGTCCTGGGCCGTCCAACGATCTTCCCGATGCCGGCGTTTGCCGCGCGACTGGCGTTTGGTGAAATGGCTGACGAACTGCTGCTCTCAAGCGCACGCGTCTTCCCAAAACGCGCAACCGACGCAGGATTTGTCTTCGCACGCCCGGAGATCGAATCAGCCCTACGCTACGTGCTCAAGAAGTAACCACCATCGAAGGTTGATCCCAAACGTAGTAAGGGCACCCGATAAGGAGGCAATCACCTGTGGGCAAGCGTCTGGCCATCTGGTGGATTCGACACGATCTTCGACTTCACGATAATGCTTCGCTGCATGCAGCCGTCGATACGGCCGATGCCGTCTTGCCATTGTTTGTCTGGGATGCAGAATCCGCGCCGGTGTGCGAAGACGGACAGCGATCCGTTGACAAACTCGTTCTCGGTGGGGCGAACCAATGGTGGCTCGCCGAATCACTGAAGCATCTCCAATCAAAAATTGAGTCAGCGGGTACCCGTCTACACATCCTTAAATCATCGTTGCTGGACGCGCTCGATACAGTGGGTGAACAGTATGATGTAAGCCTTGTTGCGGCTGAGCGACGCTTTGAACCTGGCAGTGAGGACATCGAAAACGCTGTCCAGGCGTGGTGCCAGAGACGTGGCATTGAGTGTGTGCTGACGAAACCCAATCATCTTGTTGAACCCGGACAGATCACAAGCCAGTCAGGCGCACCCATGAGAGTCTTTACACCCTTCTGGAAACGCCTTCAGGGCGTCTACCAGCCGGGTACCCCAATTCCTGAGCCCGACGAAATCTCTGGATTGGCCAAGTGGCATGATGTCGGCCAAGTCGACCCCGATACCATTGCGCCAACCCATCCCTGGGCAAAGAAGCTGGCAGAACACTGGGAGCCGGGCGAAGCGAGTGCGCACGCTGCGCTCGATTTGTTCTTTGACAAGACGCCCGAGTACAAGGGGGATAGAGACTTCCCTTGTATCGAAGGCACATCGAAGCTGTCACCCCACATCCACTTTGGCGAAGTTTCCGTGCAAGCCATCTGGACCACATTGTGCACGCACGAGAAGGCAGAGCCTTTTCTGAGGCAATTGGCTTGGCGTGAGTTTGCCTATCACTTATTGAGCTGTTTCCCGGAAACCATCGACACGCCGATGATGAGCAGCTTCGAAGCTTTTCCCTGGCAACCCAATGAAGAAGAGCAAGTGGCATGGACCCGCGGGCGAACAGGTTATCCCATCATCGATGCTGGCATGCGGGAACTGTGGGAAACCGGTTGGATGCACAACCGTGTGAGAATGATCGTCGCATCATTCCTCACCAAGCATCTGCTCATGCCCTGGAAAACGGGTGCAGAGTGGTTTGAAGATACCTTGGTCGATGCCGACCTCGCAAACAACACCATGGGATGGCAGTGGGTCGCAGGCTGTGGTGCCGACGCCGCGCCGTACTTCAGAGTCTTCAACCCGATCCTCCAAGGAAAAAAGTTTGATCCGGAAGGAGAGTACGTCCGACGCTGGCTGCCCGAGCTCAAAGACCTGCCCGACAAGTTCATCCATGAACCATGGGCAGCGCCGGAATCAACGCTGCAAACCGCCAGGGTCAACCTCGGATCAAATTACCCGCATCCAATGATCGACCACGCGAAAGGGCGACAGCGGGCGTTAGAAGCGTACGCCACCATCAAAGGGTAGAG
>JBMYUM010000146.1:0-9517 GCA_049605375.1 Phycisphaerae bacterium
GTGCTTGATGGCATCTTGCGCAAGATACGAGAGGAAACTGGCTGATGGGTCTATTTGACCGATTCAAGAAGGGGCTTGAACGCACGCGAGAAAAGCTCAGCGCCGGCTTGCGTTCGGTGTTGCGCATTGGCCGCAAGATCGACCAGGCAACGTTAGACCGTCTGGAAGACACGATGCTGTCAGCCGACTTCGGTCCGCAAACGACAGAGAAGCTGATCGATATTGTTCGTTCCGGATGGCGTAAGGGTGCGATTACGGAAGAACAGGAAGTTCGCGAGTACCTGAAGGATCACATTGTCAATCTGTGGCCTGAGTCGGATCGTCGCATCCATACGGCGGAGTCCGGTCCGACGGTGATCCTGGTGACCGGAATCAATGGTTCCGGCAAGACAACCAGCGTTGCCAAGTTGGCCAAGCACTTCGCGGACCAGGACAAGCGTGTCATCCTCGCCGCTTGTGATACGTTTCGTGCCGCTGCTGTACAGCAATTGACCATCTGGTCTGAGCGTATCGGTGTGCAGATTGTCAAACATGATCAGGGTGCTGATCCTGGTGCGGTCGCGTACGATGCCTGCGAGGCTGCCATTTCGCGTGACGCCGACATACTGTTGGTCGATACCGCAGGTCGACTCCACACACAGGATCACCTGATGCGTGAGCTCGGCAAGATCAACAAGGTCATTCAGAAGCGTCTGCCCGGTGCACCTCACGAAGTGCTTCTGGTTCTGGATGCCACGATTGGTCAGAATGCGATCATGCAGGCTCGGCAGTTCTCAGAGCAGGCGACGGTTTCGGGGATCTTCCTGGCGAAACTCGACGGTAGCGCCAAGGGTGGTGTGATCGTTGGCATCCGAGAAATGCTGGACGTACCGGTGAAATTCGTCGGTTTGGGCGAGACACCGGACGCAATCGAGGCCTTTGATCCTCGGCTGTTCATCGAAGCCATGTTCAGCGACGAATAACGGCGGCGGCCTTTCGGCCCTTCACAAGGTGATTCTGTCTTGGCGGTACGATTCGTCCTAGGTCGAGCGGGCAGCGGCAAGACCTATCACTGCCTTCAATCCATCCGCAACGAACTCGAAAAAGATCCTGTATTTGGTGCTCGCCTGGTATTGCTGGTTCCTGAGCAGGCCGCCCTGCAAATGGAGCGTGCACTGATCGAGGGTGAGTCGATCGCCGGATCTCACCGTGCGCAAGTCCTATCCTTCAATCGCCTGGCGCAGCTTGCTTTTGCCGAGCGAATCGGAACGAATCATCGTGTGCTCACACCGACCAGCCGCGCGATGCTTCTTCGCCATATCCTGCTGACGTCTTCTCTCCCGCTACGGCACTTTCAAGCCGTCAGCCAATTTTCGGGGTTCATTGACGAATTCGGTCAGGCCGTGAGCGAGTTGATCGTCGGTACTGTCGAACCAAAGGCGTTGCGTCTGGCAGCGGACGAAACCGGTGATGAATTTCAGCGTGACAAGTTGCTTGACGTAGCTGATCTGTATGAAGCGTACCTCGAACGTTTGGGGGAAGACGTCCTTGATCCCGGGCAGGTGCTGGAAGTTGCCCGAGCTCAACTCGAGGTTGCCGATTGGCTGCCGGGCAGCCAGATCTGGGTTGAGGGATTTGCCTCCTTTACCCAACAGGAGTTGAAAACACTGCTGGTTCTGGCGCAACGTGCTTCGTCTTGTGAAATCAGCCTCATGTCTGACGCGTCGCAGATGATTGAGCCGCGAGATGCGCCATCGACGGCGTCATTGCCTAACTCCCTGTTTCGAAAGCCGGTGCAAACCTATTGTTCGTTGGCGACTGCGTTTGCCAAATCAGGAATATCGATCCTCCCACCACTTGAACTTCCGACAAAGGACTCGCGAACCCCATTCATGCCCCGGTTCGCCCGCTCGCCATTGCTTGCCACGTTAGAACAGTGGCTTGCACGTGATGGTCGCGGCATTGGCGAAAGCGATAGCACCGGTGCTGCCGAGACTTCTCCGGCACCTTCCAGCGAATTAGCCATCTATCGTCTGCCATCGATTGCCCTGGAGTGCGAGTGGGCCGTCTACCAGGTGAAGCGTCATGTCGTGGAACATGGACTGCGCTATCGGGATATTGCCATTATCGTTCGCGACCTTGAAAGCTACTACGATCATCTTCGTCACGCGTTGTTGGCGCGTGGCGTTCCGCACTTCATCGATCAGCGCCGTTCGATTGAACAGCACGCACTGACAGACTTCCTGCGCGTTACGATTGCCTTGGCCATGTTTGACTTTCGCCTGGACGACGTGCGTCTGCTCTTCAAGACGGGGCTCCTCCCCTTTGAGGAAGACAATCTGGATCGGCTTGAGAATTACTTGCTTGCACACGGGCTGACATCGTTCACATCATGGGCTCACGACTGGGTGCATCCGCAGAGCATCCGATTCGATGCCGCCGACGAGACCAGCGATGGCAAGGAACATGGTGCAGACGCCCCGCCTGAAGCGGTGTCCATGCTGAACCAGATGCGGTCAGCGATGGTGTCCTGTTATGGCCCATGGATGGAGTTTGCATCTAACGGGCGCGAACACACGGGCACCGAATGGATGCAGGCGTTGATCGCGTGCTGCACGCGGGTCGGTGTTGCGGCCGCGGTGGAAGGATGGGCAGACGACGCCAACACCCGAGGTGACCTGGAAGAAGCGGCGGAACATCGCGCGGTGCTTCAGGGATGCGGTGAGCTGTTCAAAGAACTCAGTCGCTTCCTCGGTGACGCGCAGTTGTCACTACGACAACTGGCTGACGTGCTTGACGCAGGCATGGAGTCCATCTCGCTCGGCTTGGCGCCCCCTTCCGTTGACCAGCTTCTTGTCGGTTCGATTGAGCGGAGCCGTCATCCGAACATCAAAGTTGCCTTGGTGCTCGGATTCAACGATGGTGTTTTCCCACGGCATCAGGATGAGGACCCGTTGTTGAATGATGACGACCGGGAACTCCTTGTTGGTCGCGGGTTGGGTGTCCAACCCTCGTCACGTGAACGATTTCTGGAGGAGTCGTTGCTGACGTACATCGCGTTGACACGTGCGTCGGAGCGTACACTTCTTTCCTATCCGCAGTTTGACCAGGGTGGACGAGAACTGCATGCATCGCCACTGGTCGCACGGCTGACGTCCGCATTTTCGTCCATTGAAATTCAAGAGGTTGATGATCCGCATCGCACCCGCGAGGCTTGGAATGTTCTTTCGCAACACGACCTGGCTCGTCGTGTCATTGTTGAGATGAGGGAACGTCCATCGCTTGGCGAAGACAACTCGATACAACGAAAACGCTGGAACACGTTGTACGATGTTGCCCGTTCCCATCAGGATGAGAACGAAATCTGGAAACGCATGGCGCGGAGTCTGGCCTCCGACGATTCGAAGTTGACGGGACAGGCGCAGCTGTCAGCGACGACGACGAAAGCGCTCTGGTCCGGTGTTTTTCATGCGAGTGTCTCCAAACTTGAGACGTATGCATCATGCCCGTTTAAGTTTTATGCCGACTCCGTCCTTCATCTCGAAGAGCGACCGGCGGCCTCACTTTCCGTTACAGACCTTGGCCAGCTGTACCACTTGGTCCTGCAGCGTGTGATTGGTCGAGTTGCGCACGCCAAGCGATCTCTTCACGATTACGACGAAGACAAGCTGCTATCGATGCTGGCATCAGAAAATGAGATTGTGTGCCGTGATGTATCGAGTCGTATATACGGTGCCGATGGACGACGGCAGTATGTGATGGCCCGAATGCTGGACGAGTTGCAGGAGGTCCTTCTGTTCCAACGTGAGCTGGCGGCGATGGGTCGAATGCGGCCCATGGCGGTCGAGTTACCCTTCGGCTTCGAAACAACCGACGAAGCGGAAGGCCCGGAGAATGAGCTGACCGGGACAGGCTTACCGGCGCTGTCACTGCAGACTAGCCGTGGGAACCGGGCCTTGTTGCGCGGCTTTATTGATCGCGTTGACGTCGAGCACATTGACGATCCGGCACATGCTCCGGCGGCCGTTGTGGTTGATTACAAGCGAACCCGTAACAAACGGTTGGTGCTGAGTCATGCGTGGCATGGTCTGTCGCTTCAATTATTGGCCTACATGCTTCAGTTGCGTGAGCACGGTTCGAGTGGTGATCATGCGCAACTCGATCCAATCGCGGGACTCTACGTGAGTCTGCTTCGATCGCGTGATCGCGTCGAACACCCCGCCGATGCGATCAAGTCGACCTTTCCGCCCTTCTACCGGCCTCGCGGGGTTATTCGGACGGATCGCATGGCGTTGCTGGAGGATCCGATAACTGGTGCTGCACGGGGCTATTCGGCCTATGTCAAGAACGACCAGACCTTTGGGAAGCTGAATCAGTCAGATGTCATCGCCAAGGAATCATTTGATCGATTGCTTCGTCATACCCGGAAGCTGATGGAGCAGTTTGTCGATGAGATTTTCGCAGGTAATATGCGGGTTGAGCCGTATCGAATTGGGAATGAATCGCCTTGCAACTGGTGCCCCATGGGCAGTATTTGCCAATTCGAATCTGGCCTGACACCGATTCGACGCTTGCAGGCCAAGACGCGTGAAGGCGTGTTTCGCTCTTTGGCCGACACGGGGAAAGACGATAGAGATTGATGGGACTGCGGCGGAAATACCGGCACCTCGGGAATGAATATCTATCTCGTGATGTTGGTGTTGTCTGCGTGGATTGATCCATCAAGGGTTGGTGTTGTGGATGGTTGCCCCGGCAGATGAAACCGGGCGCCAACGAGAGTCTTCGGGCAGGTCATTCTTGTTTGAGAGGCGTCTTGTTTATGGGATTCCTGGGAAATCGTATCCGTGTCGTCGGTACTTACCTGCACGAGCTGTGGCACCACGGCATGGCACCGCCTGTTCCCCTACCGGCGGAACCCACCGCGTCAGACTCTCTTGCAAACGAAGGCGACGTGATTTTTGTCCTCGACGGCGTGGGTGGTTTCCAATTCGCCCCCTTGCTGGTTCGTCGTGCTTTGCGCGAGGTTGGGGAGCCGATTCCGACGGCCATGTATCGCTGGCAAGGCGGCATGGTCGGGGAGATCTGGACGGACTTGATGTGGCACTCGCGCAATCGCGTGATGGGCGCTCGTTTGGCTCGGCGCATTCGTCGTTTTCGTCGCGATCATCCTGATCGAAAAATTCATCTGTTGGCTTACAGTGGCGGCGCCGGCGTGGCCGTTTTTGCATGCGAGCACTTGAAAGAGCGAACGATCGAAACAATGATTCTCGCCTGCCCTGCCATCGCTCCGACCTACAATATGGCACCGGCTCTGCGAAGGGTCGCGCGTGCGTATGCGTTGACCAGTCACCATGACCGCGTGCTTCTGGGAATTGGGACGACAATTTTTGGTACTACCGACCGTGTTCATTCTCCTGCAGCTGGAATGGTCGGGTTTCAAATCCCCGATGGCATCACGGCCGAGGATCAGGCTGAATATGAGAAGCTCCAGCAGATCAGCTGGGAACCGAGTTTGAAAGCAGTTAAGCATCATGGCGGGCATACCGGATGGCTGATGCCGGACGTCTTGCGACGTCATCTCGTTCATCTGCTTCGCGGTGAGCCGAAACTCCCGACGCGCGTCATTGAACCAAGCGGGTATCGCGTCTCGGCCATCGGCACATGATCAGCAGCGTTTGACTGGGTATGAAAGTTCATTCCGTTCGAGTGTGCGTTCGGAATCATCATTGGGAACTGTTTGACTGAATGAATCATCGCGGCAAGTGCCGCGGTCGGTTTACGGAGACATACATGGAAGCACATTCGAAGAAAACAGCTTTTTGCTTGAGCCTTTTCACCGTTCTGCTGGCGACCGCCGGCGCAGCATCCGTTAAGGCTGTCGGTCAGGATGGACCGGCTTTGGGTGGTCACTGCCCCGTGTCTTATTTCGACGGCTCGCCGCCTGTCCCGGGCAAGGCCGAACATGCGTCCTCATTCATGGGGAAGACTTATCACCATTCCAGCGCGGAAGCGAAAGCCAAGTTTGATGCGTCACCTACGTCATACGTCCCGCAGCTCGGCGGTCTGTGCACCACGGCCTTGGGCGGATCGTACGGTAATCGATTCTGGGGCGCTCCAACGGTTTATCGCATCGTTGATGGGAAGCTCTATTTGTTCAGCTCTGAGCGGGCTCTGCGTGCTTTCGAGCGGAAGCCCCCGCAGTACATCGCGCAGGGTGAACAGGTTTTTCTCGCACTGAACGGTTTCTGCCCGGTGACGCTGCAGGAGGAAAGCACGGCGGTCATGGGTCAGGCATCGTTGCACGCTGGTTTTGGAGCATGGGGTTATCGTTTCAAGGACGCAGCCGCCCAAGAGAAGTTCGTCAAAGACCCGGCGCGTTATGCGCCGCAATTCGGTGGCTTCTGCGCCGATGCCGTGATGCGTGGCAAGGCTCACAAGGGCTACTACAAATCATTCGCGGTCATCAACAACAAGACGTACCTGTTCTGGGACGATGGTACAAAGGAGAAATTCCTTTCCAACAAAGACGCCAATGTTGCGGCTGCAGCGGCAAACTGGAAGACGCTCGAGGCAGAGCATGGGGTCCGTGATGTCTCAGACCGAAACAAGAAGTCCGGCGGTCACCGTCACTAACTTGACGCCTATTGGTTAGCCTTCGGGCAGCGTATTGCAGGTCGAACAAGAAAGAGCACGGGCTTTGGTCCGTGCTCTTTGCATAGATGGCATTTCTTATTGCCGTTGTAGTGATGTGGAACCGACGTTTGATCAGCGTCGACGCTCCAGGATGATGTACAGGAAGTAGAGGAGTTGCATCAACGCGGTAATCGTGGCAGCCACGTACGTCATTGCTGCGGCATTCAGGACGCGCCCGACGACGCGGTTCTCAGACTCTGAGATGATACTCATGTCGACGAGAATCCGACGTGCCCGGCTGGATGCGTCGAACTCCACCGGCAGATTGATAAGCTGAAACAGCACCACGACGCCGAAGAAGAGGACGCCGGCAATGGCCACGGCCATGCCGATCTGCTGAGACAAATACATCAGGACCAAGCCCACAATGATCAATATGGTCGAGAACTGGCTTCCTACGTTTGCCAGCGGCACCAAGCCATTGCGCAGTACCAATGGTGCATAGCCCTTGGCATCCTGGATAGCATGACCGACTTCGTGTGCCGCGACGCCCAGAGCGGCGAGGTCGCGACCACCGTAGACCTCCGGGCTCAACCGCAAAACCTTGCGACGTGGATCGTAGTGATCGCCCAGGAATCCCTGCGCGGGCTCGATACCGACGTGTTCAATGTTGTACGCTTCGAGAATGCGCTGCGCGACTTGCGCCCCCGTCATGCCGGATCGAGAGGGATACTGCTTGCCATTGGCAAATGCAGACTTCACCATCCATTGAGCCCAGAACGCGAGCAACATCGCCGGGCCGACCATGATGAGATACATGGGATCAAAGATGAACATTCGTATTGGTTTCCTTCCTGCGGCCAGGACAAGCAGGCGAGCTTTACTTACCGCTCGCCTTGCGCCCGAATTTGAACCACCCTGCTACCGTCAACCGCTCGTGTGTGCGTGAGCCGTTGGAAGCCGCTATATCATTATTATCGTCATCGGAGAAAGGGCGACCGGCAAGACAGGAAGTTACAAAGACAGTCAGGAATTGGGCATTATTTGCGGACAGCGAGCGGGCGTCGGTCAGCCGTCAGACTGATGATGCGCGGCGTTTTCCGGCGTGGGCATAGAGTTTGGCGGCGGTCATGAGCAGCAGTGCCAGTATTGCCAGTCCCCATGTCGAGATTGTTGGCACTTGCCTCGCGTCCGTAAATTCGATCGTCAGCACGGGGTGCAGTTGATCGTCGGGATGCTCCTTGCTGTTGAGGCGTTTTGCTGTTGACGCCCCCTCTTCCGTACCACGAAGGATCCATCCGTGGTTGGAGGTGGGGTCATCGACCCAGGATTGCACGTCGGTCAGCGCTTTGCCGGCCGGACCGTCGGACGAATCGGCTACCCATACATAAAAGCCCGGTGCATCAACGGACGTGATGGCAGACGGCTGCGCATCGAAATCACCACCGGGCGAATTCCAGAGCTGATCCGGGTAGAACCGATGGATCCAAGTCGCATCGCCCGCCTCGGATGCTGCTCCTGCGCCTTCCGGGCCGAAACCGTCCGATGCGCCCTCTCCCCATGAGGCGGCCACCCGATGCAAGGCGACCGGCGTGACACCGGCATTAGCCTGGGACACATACATCATCAGCGACACCGATTCCACAATTGACCCCGCCGGAACGATGCCCTCCAAATCGAAGCGGATAACGGCTCGTCGTGTGTTTACACCACTGTTATTCCCGACAAACAGGTGCTGTCCGGCACCGTTGCTGAGCTTACCGTTCGGCGTCGTGTAGAGGGTGTTGTCCGCTGCAGGGGAAAGAGAAACCGGGCTGGCGCCCGAAACAGACACACCAGTGAGAATCGTGGCTATGAATGGTCCCAGAATCGCGGTGGATCGGACATTTTTCATCGCTTGGGTCCTGCTACGTGATTCGCGAAAAATGGCCAGAAGGTAACAAGTCGTGTACCTTCATTATAGTTTTCAACGGACTGCACGGGGAGGTTCTGAACTCTTTTTGCAAGTTGGTTGGCAAATCCAGCCTGGCGTTCTTCCGCCGAGGCTGCTTTGGTGCCTTTGACGGTCACCCGGTGTAAGCACCACATCTGACGCCATCAAGGAGGTCGCGATGAACTACGCGTTATGGGAAACAGATTGGGGTCATTTCGGCATTGTGTTGGGCGATGCAGGGATTCTTGCCACGTACTTGCCGCACGACGAGGTCGCGGTGCGCAAGCGTATCGATCGAGAGTGGCCTGAAGCGACGGAAGGCGATGTTACCTCGACGCCGCGCTGGTCCGGTTTCCGTGAGCAGGTCTTGTCGTATTTTGCGGGTGAATCCGTCACGTTCGATGTGCCGGTTGACCTTGCGACAATGCCCGCCTTTCGCCAGCGGGTGCTGCGGGCTTGTGCGGAAATTCCTTACGGCGAAAGCCTCTCCTATGCAGGTTTGGCCAAGCGAGTGGGAAGTCCTCACGCTGCCCGTGCGGTGGGTGGTGCGATGGCCAGCAACCCTGCGCCGTTAGTTATCCCCTGCCACCGCGTCCTTCGCGCGGACGGAAGTCTTGGCGGCTTTTCGGGACCGACTGGCGTTCGTTTGAAGGCCAAGATGCTTCGGCTCGAAGCGTCCCATGACCTTTCGAGCGAAGCAACGCTTTTTCAGCCGTCGGAGCTCGTTTGTTCGTAGCGCTCACGGCCTTCTTTTGATCCCATAGAACCCTTCGCACACGGATAGGAAAGCACTCATGGCGCCCCAGTACGATCGACGGCGGTTTCTTCAGGACACGTTAGCAGCCACGGTAGCCGGCATTTCTCTTGCGGCAGCGGAGGACGCCTCAGCCAATCCTCCCGATGGCAGTGTCGTGATTGCCAGTGGAAACGGGCTGAATGCCGTGAAGAAAGCGGGCAACCTCATTGACCAGG
>JBMYUM010000147.1:0-9498 GCA_049605375.1 Phycisphaerae bacterium
TAAGACTTGTTGGATACCGGCAGGCCCGGCGTCGGGTTCTTGGGCTTACCTTCCAGTGCATAGCAATCCATACCATCAATCTTCGTAGGCGGAAGAAGCGTGACGTTGTACGCACGCTTCAGTTGCTCAATCGCTGCCCCACCACCGCCGGAAATAGCCTTGGGATCGGAGAGCGTCTTCGTCGCCGACGGTTGTGTGTTTTCCTGCGTGGTCAGACTGACGACGTGGGTGCCATCATCGATAATCACAACTTCTGACTTCACCTCCATCTCATTTCCCTGCATCGTCTGCTTGGAGGTGTTTTTCATTTCCATACGGAATCGACGCTTGCCATCCACGCCCTTCATATAGGCATAGTTGCCCTTGCGAGTCGCCTCGGCGGAGAACTGTTCGGTCTTAACGCGCTGCAGGAAAACGAAGTCAGCCGTAATTGACTTAACAGCTTCAAACTTTGCCGCGATGTCCTTCTCAACCGTTTCCAGGGTGTCGGCCGCCGTCGCCTGCGTACCAACTGCCATCGCCAGGAGCAAGCTGCACGCAAGCCGCGACGCTACTGTTTGTCGATTCGTCATTTGTGATCCTCAGACCTCGATTCCCCACGACACCGTCGACCAAACCGATTGGCCTCACGGGGTCGATTCGCATCATGCAGGCTGCACGCAGCCTGTCAAATTCCGACGTTTACCGTGTAGACGTCATAGCGCGCCATTTTGCTGACATGCTCGTGCGACACGCCAACGCACAGCGCCGGAGCCGCTGGATGACGTTTCACCACGACGCGCCGACGGGCCTTCCCCAATGCCGCCGGCATGAGATCCGCACCGTCATCATCCGCCCCCACCAGCAACCGACTGACGCGCATCCTCTTGTTAACAGCTACTTTGCGCCGACGCGGCTGAAACATCGGGTCCAGGTACACGACATCCGGTAGGTTCGCCGGCGCCATTCGTTCCAGCACCAGCTTCGCATCCGCCACTTCCAGGGATATGCGGGCAGCGGCCTCCTCAATCGAGCCCAGGCCGCACATGGCTGCCCGACCCAATCCATCCGCCAGCAGAGCCGCCACGATCGGATGGCGTTCGCAGGCTGTGACGGTCAAGCCCAGCAGGGCAAACATGAACGTATCGCGACCAAAGCCGGCGGTCGCGTCGAAAACGGTGGAACAGGATGCCTGAACACCGATCGCGACGGCCAGCGTTTCGCGCCGCCTCGGCATGACCAGTCCGCCCTCGGGTGTAAAGTCGACGAACGTCGGTCCGGCAGCATGCGGCCCCCGCTCCACGATCGACAGGCGGCGTCGCTCATACGTGAGGTACCACGCGGTATCATCGGGGACGTCGGCTACGCTATCGAACAGAGGCAACGACAGGGATGCCGCCAGTTCTTGGAGCGGCTGTTGAAACGGGTGCAATGGTGTCTGGGATTGACCGATGACAGCGGCCAGCTTCAAGGGGTCAGGCATCGTCTTCGTATTCGGCGTCTTCCAACGCCAGATCGTCTTCGGGCCAGAATGATCGCTTCAGGTCGGCGGGGCGCAACGTCAACACCCCCCAGATCAGCGCGGGCACCAGGAACGACCCCGTCGGCGCGACGTAGAAGAACTCGTAGCACCCGTCGACGAGCTTGTTCATCCAATCGCTGAAGAAATACTGTTGGAGGGATTCATCAACCGCACCTGAGAAAAAGTAGACCAGCATCAGCCCGATGCGACCAACAACAAAAAGATTGACCAGAATCAATCCGAACAACGTTGCCACAAGACGTCTCGTCCAGCTTGTCGGCGTGGCCAATACCAATGCAATCAGCTCAATGTTGGGGACGTATCCGAGCCTGCCCGTCGGCACCACGACTTTCCCCTTCCCACCCGAAACAATGGGAATACGCACCTCTTCGCCATCGGCGTCGGTCACGGTCTGGTATTTGACCAGCTTCCGCTCCAGTTCGACCATGAGCTCGTGCGTATCGTTTCCGGGCGTCACGTCGGTGGACAGCGGCAACCGGAAGACAGCGTGCCCTTCTTCGCCGATGTTCGCGTATGCCGCGTTGCACATGCCGCGCAACAATACGCGGTACGCGTCTCGCGTCATCGGCGTCAAAGCCAATGCGACGTAAATCACACCGGCCAGGATCAGGTGGAAGATAATCTTAAGAAACGGATGCATTTGCTTTCTGTGCTACCCGGCGCCAAGCCCATACGGCCCACGTTCCCCATGCGGCAATCGAAAAGAGGATAAACAGGAGTTGCCAGACATCATGATGCATGATGTCGAACCATGAATTCATGTAGATCCCGATATAGAACAAGCTGATAACGCGGACCAGATTCATCGCCATGATGAAGAGCAACCCGAATAGCAGTCCGGGGATCTTGGAAGAGATCGCAACGGGAGATGCAAGCACCGCGCAGACGAAGAGGATCGTCGGCTGGACCGCATCACATCCACGTTTGATGTTGACGCTGAATCGGGGTGACGAAATCGCACTGCCGTAAACCTTGGCGTTTTCACCGAACACGTTCAGCACCTGAGCTGAGACTTGCGCCCACCCGCGGAGGTATTGTGGAATCAGCTTCTGATCAACAACATCCAACCGAAGCAACAGCTGGGCACCGGCGAGAAGAATCAGCAGGCCGGCCACGAACTTGAAGATCGGCTTTTTCGACGGCGGCGGTCGACGAGGTTTGCGGACCTTCTTGACTTTGCGACGGGCGCCGGGCGACTTCTTGCCCTCGCTCGAGCGAGATGCGGTATCGCCCTGATCGCTGATCTGATGTTCGTTGTCCTTTTGGTCGCTCATCGATTCCGATCGTCTGAGTCATGCCACATACAGCGGCGCCGTTTACCCTGGCACCCACACATTCCTGACCCGCAACAGACCACATACGACACCGCCGGAAGGGTCTTCGGGCCAATGGCGGGCATCATAGCTGACAATGCATGCGACGCACAGATGGGACGAATTGGGAATCGAATCGATTCCAACGACTTTCAGGTTCGGGCCGGCGTTTGTGGCTTGGGTTGAGGCGTGCTCGCTGCGCCGAGGTCATCACCGGTGTATTCCGGGACAATGGCCTTCAACGCACGACGACATGCCTTCGGGTCGGCATCATCGCCGAAAGAAAGTAGTGTCTCAATCGCCTGTAGAACCGCTTCGTGATCTTCCGGTCGATGCTTCCAAATCCCAATCTTCGGATGGGCGGTATCACCGATGTCCTCGGCTTCGTGCGACAGCTCTTCATAGAGCTTCTCGCCAGGACGACGGCCGGAGAAGACGATCTCAATATCCTCCCCGGGTCGAAGGCCGCTCAGCGTTATCATATCGCGTGCGAGGTCGACGATCCGAACCGGATCACCCATGTGGAGCACATAGATTTCGCCACCATTGCCCATCGTTCCAGCCTGAAGCACCAATTGGGCGGCTTCGGGAATGGTCATGAAGAACCGAACCATTTCTGGATCGGTCACGGTCACCGGTCCACCCTCTTCAATCTGTCGCTTGAAAATGGGAACAACACTGCCGCTGCTTCCCAACACATTCCCGAAGCGGACGGTGATGAAATGGGTGGCATGACGACCAGTCAGTGATTGAACGAACATCTCCGCCACACGTTTGGAACAGCCCATGACGCTGGTCGGGTTCACGGCCTTGTCGGTTGAAACCATGACCATGGTCTCAACCTGGTGTTGGACTGAGGCGCGGGCAACGGCCATGGTTCCACCCACGTTGTTCTTGATGGCTTCGCCCGGATTGATTTCCATCATCGGCACGTGCTTGTGCGCAGCCGCGTGAAAGACAACCGACGGTCGGTGGTCTTCGAAGATGGTGTTGAGCCTTGATGAATCGCTGATGTCGGCTACACAAGCCTTGAAGTCGAGGTGCGGGAATTTTCGAACCAGCTCGCGATCGATTTCGAAGAGCGCGTTTTCACTGCGTTCGACGAGGATCAGCGACTTGGGTTCAAACGCAGCGATCTGACGGCAGATTTCAGAGCCGATGCTACCACCGGCGCCGGTCACCATGGCGACTTTGCCGCGCAGCTGCTCCCCAATCGTTTCGGTATCGAGCTTGACCGGTTCCCGTCCGAGCAAGTCCGCGATTTCGACATCACGGAAGTTGCTGACCTTGACTTTGCCGGCGATCAAATCCGATACGGCGGGAATGGTCCGGATGTGAACACCCAGTCCTTCGCAACGTTCCACCAGTTGGCGGATGGACCGGGGGCTGGCGCTGGGAAGCGCGATCAGCACATCTTTGACGTCAAATTCTTCGCAGTAATGGCGAACATCTTCGACCGGTCCGAGTACTTCGACGCCGTGAATGCTGCTTCCGATCTGCGCCGAATCGTCGAGCATACCCACGCATTGATATCGCTGACCGCCTCCGCGAACCATTTCACGAAGCAGCGCTTCAGCGAGGTCGCCGGCCCCGATGATGAGAACGCGACAGACATCGGTTGCCTGTTTCGCCCTGACGTCTTCATAATAGAACCGGACGAGGATACGTGCCGCCGCAACGAATCCGATCGTACAGGCGAGGTCGAGCGTGAAGACGGCCGACTGTTTCAATAATGGAACGGGTGTGTTGTCGATCAGGCGATAGCCAAGCACCTCACGACTGACGTTCTCAAGCAGAAAATAGATGAACAGGAACGCTGATGTTCCGATCAATGACGAACTGATGACGCCGAAGAGATCGCGCAGGCTGACGTACCGCCATGAACCGCGATACTGTCCGGTCCAGCCAAACACGACCAGTTTGATGGGGAGTGCCAGGAGCAGCAGAGGAAGGTAGAGCTCAAAGAACCAGATGCGCTGGTAGACTTCAAGGCGAAAATTGTGGGCAAGGCTGAACGCCGCCAGCAAAGCCACCGCAAAGAGCGATGCGTGTCCCAGCATCACCAGTTGAAGGCGATACTTCACCATATAGGTGGGGAGGGCTTCCGCGTTGCCAGATTCACTCTTCAAGATCGAACCAACCAGACGAATGCTGACTCTTGTGCTACGTAACGGGTGGACCGACGCCAGTAGCAACAGAATGACATCTCATGCTGCATCAGCCACCGGGTACCCAGATTGTCTGCAGGGCCGTCTCCAGCTTCTCAGGCCAATCGGCAAAGGGCGTCAACGGTCCGACTCCCGGAAGTGTTCCGGCAATCCGGATCGCATCTTCCTGCTGACCAGCGAACCAGAGGAGAAACACGTGCAGTCCTACCGCTTCAGGCGTATCGGCATTCGCTTCGGAGAACCTGCGCGTAATCAGCAATGATCGGACCAGAATTGCGTCGTCGGCCAACCGATTTCGCAGCCGCGGCGGCAGTTCTACCATAAATGGATTATCAAGACGTCGGGCGAGCTGCCGCACATGAACCGTTGCAGCACTGACGGACCCCGACAGCAAATGGCTGAGTGCTTCGCCAACAAGTGGCTCACCTTCATCGCGTCCGAGAATGGAGGCTGCCTGAAACAACCGAAGGCTCCTGCGATACTCACCATCGCCGAAGGCCTCCCAGGCCCGTTCCAGACTGTTTTCAAGATTGAATTGTGTCCGCTGACGAACATGTTCGCCAAGCGTTGGCGCTTCGACCGGCACTTCCTCGACTTCCTCGGGCGAGAAGGGACGTTCGGCGGTCAGGGATGCGAAACCGCTCGAGGTTCCCAGACGCCACATGGCGCGATCGATCGGTGCATTCAGTGCGTTGGCCTGGGTCAGCGCATTGCTTCGACCCAGGATGTCCAAGAGTTCTGCCGGCTGGCCTTCGTCCTGACGGGTATCGAAGCCGCCAAATCGACGAAAGGCGGTGAACCGGTCCGTCCGACCACCAGCGACACCCCAAACCGGATCGGCGCGCAGTGCAAAAATTCTCCGCGCATCCTGCCAGATGCCGCCACCGGTGTTCAACTCCCGGCTGGCAGCCAGGGTGAACGGCGTCTGTCCACCCCGATTAAAGTTCCGCCGTCCGCGTTCCTGAAAACTTCGCAACGCATCAAATTGGGCCTGGGTGGCAAAGAGACCTGTCTCTCGACGTTCAAGGAAGGCGGGGCGCACGTTACCGTACGCGTCGGTCTGGGAAACGGAAATCGACTGGGTTTGGGCGAACGCGGTGGGGACGCCCCAAACGGCTGCGCACAGGCAGACCCACCTGGTTAGTCGTCGATCATTCGTCTGTCGAACTCCTGGGCCCATATCTGCCGCCTCCCGCGCGATCGCGCGTCCCCATAATATCGGCAGATCCTAGTCTGGCTGGAAGTTCGAATCAAACAGAATGACCGCCTCACGACCACGCGCAGCAGCCGTAAAGTAATGCGTCACATGGATTTAGTCTGTGCGCGCGACGCGCTGGGCGTCGCTGAGAAGCCCATCAAGGCGTTCCTGAAGCTCGGCGAAAATGTCCAGGATCGGCTCGTAATCAGGGTGTTTGGACCTTTCGGCGGCCGGGATTCTCCCGAGTCGGTCTCGCCGAAGTTGCCGGAACGTCACGGCCCGTCTCGTCATCTCGTTGTGGATGGACTCGGCTGTCGTGATTTGTCCGTTGGAAAGCCCGTAATCCCGTTTGAACGCGACGAGGTAGGCAATCCAGGTGTCCGGATCGTGGGGAATCCATGTCGTTGGGATCACGGCACCGTTCGCGTCGACCGTGACTTTGTTGCCAACTCGGACGCCGGGGTGAATGCCCTTCTGGATCGGATCGTCCTGCATACCCCAGTCTGAAGGTTGCCATTTTCCTTCTCGCCAGCGTTCGGTCAGTTGATCGACGCGTTCCATGCGGCGTCGGTAGCTCGAGATATCCAGTTCGAAGTTCCGTCGACCGCCGGGGCCGACGAGTTTTTCGATTTCGTCGATCATGCTGTCGGTGAGCGCATCGGCATCGTCGCGAAAAACTTCACCGCGTTCGATCCACTCTGAGATTTGCTCGGCGGTAAACGGTTCGCCGGCAATCCTCCCGTTCACCGCTTCTCTCACGTTCTTCACGATTTCTGAGCCGTGTTTTCCGAAGAATTCGCCGAGTCCGATGATGAACTTTGATTTCAGCCGCATTGCCCCGTCTGACGTCATGTCGTAACGGTCGGCGAGATTGTTGGCCACAAAGTCGATTCGCTTCATGGGCTCCCATGGCGGGATTTCGGAAACCTGAAGGGCAAGTTCGAGTGCGTACTTGTCACCGGGTGAGTTCCACTGGTTCTTGTCCCAGACGTTGGTCAGTGCTTTGCGTACGAATGGCGCTTCGGCATTCCAGTCGTACTGCTGGATTTGCTCGGCCAGACCTTGATCCATGAAGGTGGATACGTCGCGGTAAGGCTCCTGTGCCTGTTGTCCGTGGACGGGGAATATCAATCCGGCAACCAGGACGGCAGCGAATGCAAAGTCAATCCGTTTCATTTCCGTTCTCCAACTGGTCACCGCCTGCTTCGTTGGCCGCATGGTCAAAATGACCCGCGGGATCGACGGCCTGCGGCCGTCAAATTGGACGGTAACCCTATGAAGATGTTAGTCTCGCGAGCGAAACAGGCGAGCCCATAACAAATTGTTACAGGAATTCAGGTGTCTTGCACCATGAAAAACCCGGATCTCGCGGCGGACTATTCCGGAAGTGTGGAGAGGGTCTCCTGAACACTCTCCATCAGCGGAGCCAGCGTCTCATAACTGAAATCAAAGGAGGCACCGGCGGCGTTGAACAGGTCAGGCAGCGGTCGACTTCCTCCCAAAGCCAACCCGGCACGGTACTTTCGGGTCGCTTCCGAACGGTCCTTCAGGCTGTTGCGCCACACTTGAAGTGCACCAAGTTTGGCGATGCCGTACTCAATGTAATAGAAGGGTACTTCGAACAGGTGCAGCTGGCGATGCCAGGCGCAGGCCAACACATCCTCGTAACCGGTATAGTCGGCCACGCCACCGAATCTGTCATGAAGGGCCAGCCACCACGCCTTACGCTGTTCCTGTGAGTGCTCCGGCTGGGTGTAGATCTGATGCTGGAACGCGTCGATGGTCGCTACCCAGGGGAAGAGTGAGATCACGCCTTCCAACTGTGATCGCTGTGCACGCGCGAGCTCATCGCCTTCGTAGAATGCATCGAGGTACTCCATGGTGAGCATTTCCATGCTGAAAGAGGCGACCTCCGCAAACTCGATGGGACTGTGCCGATATCCCAGAATCGGATCATGACGAGCGGCGTAGCTGTGGAACGCGTGCCCTGCCTCGTGCAGCAGCGTTCGAACATCGCGCTGTGTTCCGACGGCGTTCATGAAGATAAACGGATGCCGGGATTCGTCATACGTTGCCTGGTATCCGCCCGGCGCTTTTCCTTTGCGACTCTCAAGGTCGAGATAGTCGTTGGTCCGCATGTCTTCGAATTGTTCACCAAGTTCCGGATCCACACGGTGGAGGACCTGCGAGGATTTGTCGCAGAGTTCAGCCACGTTGCTGAAGGGGCGAAGCGGGCTCCGACCTTTCACATCAACAGCGTTGTCCCAGGGTCTGTACACATCGACACCAAGATTGGCGGCGCGTTTTTTCTGCAGCTCGCGCACAACCGGGACGACGGCGCGCTCAATGGCACTGTGAAACGCAAGGCAATCGTCCGGCGTGTAGTCAAAGCGTTGTTTCGCCCTGAAGGCATAGTCACGGAAGTCAGTGCAACCGGCATTGCGCGCAATCTTGTGGCGCAACCCGACCAATTTATCAAAAATGCTCTCGAGCTTACCGGCATCCTGAAGACGACGGTTCGCCTCGGTCTCCCACGCTGATCTGCGGACTTCACGATCCGTGTTCTCCGCGTACAGGGAGAGCATCTGCATGGTCTGCTCGCGCCCTTCGAATTCGACGGTTTGGGCGGATGAGATTTCCTGATACTGCTGTGACAATTCCGCCTGTTCGGTCTGCAGGGCGATGTTTTCTTCACGGAAGATTTCGACGGACGCACGTATGCCTCGATCGAGAACGACATATCGATCACCATAGCTGCCGGACGGATCCGAAAGAACCGACGAGGCCGGCGATTCGACGTATTTAACGTTCAGATCATGGAATCGAGGTTTGCACTTAGGCTCGATGTTTCGGATGAAGTCGAGGAACGCCGCTTTGCGTTCTTCATCATCGGTCTGGCAGGTCATCCTGACGTGGCGATCCGTACCGACTTCATCGATGCAAGCGGCAAGTTCGCTGTAATCTTCAAGCCAGCGCACAAGATCGCCCGCGTCATCGACGTTTCGTTCCTTGAGTTGATCAAGATAGGGTTCAATCATCTCCCACTGGGACAGGTCGGCATCGTTCTCGACAAATCGTCGTGAATAGGTGCTTGCGAGCGTGGTCATGGACATGTGACTCCCTTTGTGGTGAACAGGATCGAAACGGTAACGTCGACCAGACACGGTGGATGCCGCCTAGCCCGTTGGCGGCGGTTCCCCGTGCAAAGTCCGTCAGTCCCTGTGGGCATTGTCGGAAGAATCAGGCGTAGCTGTGCAATCCGGTGATGACAAAATTCACCACAATCCAGTTGAACAG
>JBMYUM010000148.1:0-9492 GCA_049605375.1 Phycisphaerae bacterium
GTGCGAACACGCGGATCAATCCGCACGCACACCTTCACGGCGGAAACATCATTGGTGGTGGTTGCAAGCTTGGCGGTGAGATCGACGGCTGCATTATTCAACCCTACACCAACAAGCAGCACGCAGGCTTTCTCGGGCACAGCGTCGTCGGTTCATGGGTGAACCTCGGCGCGGGTTTCTGCAACTCAGACCTGAAGAATACATACGGCTCCGTCCGCGTGCCCGTGGCCGGTGAATCGATGGATACCGGCTCCATGTTCTTCGGTGCCGTGATCGGGGACCACGTCAAACTCGGTATCAACGCCAGTCTTCCGACTGGCAGCTGGGTAGGATTCGGAAGTCAGGCAGGGGGGCGCGGTCTCCTGCCCAAGTTCATTCCTACGCTACGCTGGCTGGTCGGTGAGGGCGACGCGCCGGCTGACCCGAAGAAGCTCACCGAAATCGCCAGAACAGTAATGCTTCGCCGCTCGATCGAAATGACCGACGCAGAAGCGTCACTCTTTGCCGCCATACCCGAACTGGCGTCGCGGTTTGAGACACCATCAAAAGGCTCGTAAGCCCCCACTTTATTTCGCCATTCTTTGAGGTCCTGCAGCGGGTGGATTGCAGTCACACTTTGGCGTGATCGCTATTGATACAGCGTTTCGAGAAATCTCAGGTTTTTCGGGTTAGATTCGCGCCGCGATCTACGTATAGCCAGATGTAAGGCACAGATTCTCTCTGAGACTTACATTGCACTCGCTCGCGGAGAGGGGAGGTGTCGGGGCCCTTCTCCGCGTTTTCTATTCTCTTCCAGTTTGACCGCCTCCATACAGCAGCATTTTCAATCAGGCTCTATTCACTCAAGCCCAGCAGGCATCGAGAGAATCAGGCGCCAAGAGTCCATGGTCATGGCAGGTTGGGTTCGGGCCGGATCAGCCGGGAATGCCGTGAATGCGCAGCGTTGAATGGATACTATCGATGAGTGGCAACCGGTCGTTATCGCAACGTGTAGCGAAGTCCCGCGTTCAGATTCCAACCGCTGTACTCGTCACTACGATAAACGTGCCATGAATAGTCGGCGGACATGATGAATGACCAGCGATCGTCCAGCGGTAGCCAGAGGCCGACACCGATCGGAATGCCAACGACCCAATCACGAATCTTGACTTCATCGCGATAGAGCGGAATCGACGCCACTTCGTACCGTCCCCGGCCACCGCCGGAGACATAGCCGGTTTCCACGCCCGTGAAGAAGAAGGGCTTGGTGTTTTCCAGCCTTTCCTGCCAGGACATGTCGAAGGAGGAATCCGGTCGACCCCATGGGTAAAGCTCGGTTTTGAGTCCGAGCATGTAGTTCCCATATTCAAACGTGGTCTTGAGTTTCAGGACTGAACGACGTTGTGTTTCGTGATCGGTGATTGCGCCACCGACGAAGTACAGCGACCACGTCAGCCAGTCATTCTCGGAACGTCCGAATCCAAGGTACAGCGCGTTCAGTCGCCCTTCGGACTTCCGATCAAGCGGAGACTGCGGGCTGTCAAAGAGGTTGAACACATCGAATGCCATGGGGGTTTCCAGACGATCTTCGAGCATCCCGCCGGTTTCTGCGAGCTTGGTATGGCTGACACGGAATCCCAGATCGATGTGCCATGGTTTGCGATCGTCTCGACGGAGGGAAAACAGGCCATGGCGGCGATTATCGTCATCAAGGATACGGGGTGGCGGCGTCGCCGATTCGGACGTTTCCGGCGTCGTGCCCGTCGGGGTGCCGGCGATCAGGCCTGGTGGCATGCTCGCGAGTGAGAATTCATGCACCTGGCGTTCGTCCATCCAGTCGGCACGCACGGTCCCCAGTCGCTGCCGGCGATCCGTCGAACATCCTACCTGCACCAGGCATGCGAGCATGATCGCAAGCGATGGTCTCCAAAAGGATGATCGCGACAGGTTCGGCATGGCTCTTTTCGGTCCCTTACCCGAAAACGCGGCGGACGCGCTGAATGATGTTCGTTACCCCAGAAGATCGAAGGCCCGAGGTCGTTTGCAACGTACCGGAGCGGGCTGATCGTCGTGCTGTGTGGGTGGGAAATGTACCTTCCATCACGGCGTTACATTTACAATCGGATTCATATCGCGCGGGATCAAGCGCGCCGCGGTTCTCGGAACCCGGGAAGGTGTTGGCCGGCCGAATTCGCCATCCACGCTTGGCTGGACATTCGAATAGGACGTGGCCGATAAATGAGGATCAGGGGCAGTCAGCACAAAAAAGCGCTGTTCCCGGGTTGATGAACATGTCCGATGCCGCACATGGGGTGATACGTTGATCATGACGCCTACGCGATCATGACGGTAACGACCATGACGGTAACACTCGGGCTCGATACATGAGGAGCGACACCTTGGACGACAACGGAATGGCGCAGCCGACAGATGCCACGCCAACGGGCAAACGCGTGACCTTTGGTGTCTTTGAAGGCAGCTGGTGGAGCCACGCCTGCAACGCCTTTGACTACCCGACGATTCAGCTACCGATCGCTCGTGGGGCGAACGGTAACCCGCACCACGCCGACATCAATGATCGTGCCGCCGCTGCGCGCGTTGCGCGTGAACGACTCGGTGACGGACCGTTTCAGCCGGATCTTCTCATCGACAACGGTGGGGCGGGTTTGCTCTTTGATGCCAACGACGATCTGTCCCAGGTGCGACCTTTGCACGAGGCCATCGAGCGTCCACTGATCTCTCATTTCATTGACCCGCTGGTCACCGTCTTCCAGGGATTCAACTGGGGTGGGGTCTGGCAATGCCTGCAAAGCCAGTCGTGGGGGAAAGGCGTCTGGGATTTTGCCCAGGCACGAGAACTGCAGCAATTCGGAATCCCCAATGTCTTTCACTTGCGAATGGGGGCGCCCGTTCGTCGGTACGATACCACGCCGGTAAACCCGGCAGATGTTCGGCCGGTCGTTTCGTTTGTCGGTGCGCAGAATTCGACTTTCTTCCATGGTGACAATTCGGCGACACTGAGTGCACTTTTGCCGGGTGTCATCGCCCATGCCGTGCGCAGCGATCAGCCCAATACGACCTTTTGGGATGTCTACTATTCCCTTTACGGCCTGGGAGAACCACCGCATTCATCCGATAGTCCGGCAGAAGCCGCGCAGAAGACCTATCAGTATTTCAACGCCAAGCTTTTCTTTAATGCCGTGCTGTGCCAGCAGAACAGGGACCGTTATGTCAGATTCCTGGCACGCCACCTTCCCGAGAACTTCGAGTTGATCGGAGATCGGTGGGATGTCATGTACGGACTTCGCACGCAGCCGCGCATTCCTGACACGGACGCGTACTTTCGACACTTTCGGGAAGTGGCGATCAATCTCAATCTCGTGAACGGGAATGCGGAGAGTGGCCTCAACATGCGTCATTACGAAATCACCGCCGCCGGTGGTTTCATGCTGTGTCACGATCATCCCGAGATTCGCAGCTGTTTTGAAGTCGGTAAAGAGTGTGATGTTTTTCGTGGGGAAGTCGAACTACTTGACAAAATCAAATTCTACCTGAGCCATCCCGAGAAGCGCGCTGAGATTGCCTACGCCGGTCAGCGACGAACTCTCTCACAACATCTCTATTCGCACCGATTGCAGGAAGTGTTGCGAACGTTTGCGATTGGGGCGTCGCAAGTTGACAAACAGGAAATTAAACCGGCGATGGTTTCGACGGCCAAGGCGGATGCCCTTTGCGCCGCATCATCGACGCGGCAGATTCACCAGGATTTCTAGAAACCATGAAAGCGCCGATTCGAATTGCGACCAGTTCTCAGCTCGAACGAAGTGCTCGCGCGGCCGGCTACGAAACCGTCTGTGTTCCGCCGGAAATTGACCGTGATTTTCATCGCAGCATGGAAGAACGTACCCATGACGGCCCACTCATGGTGCAGTTCCTCGAGAAAAACAACATTGATCTGGTTATCGATTTCAACACGAGAACATTGACGCTTCTCGCTGACGAAAAGGACGACCAGCAAGCCAGGCTGACGCATGCACAATGTGGTGTAAAGTACGCCGCACTTTACCTCGATCCTATTACATCCACGATGGGCAACGCCAACTGGTTCGACCACTGGCGCCTGCTGGAAGATCCAGGTTGGTTCAAGGGCATATTTGAATATGGCCATGCCGGTGAACTCCATCAACTCGGGATTCCCGGGTTGATTCGCGTTCCCATGGCCGCCGGTGTGGACGATTTTAACACCGACGAGCTCCCGGACCCCGACCCCGGCCCGGTCATCGCCTTTATGGGGCACCCCGCGTCCGGCTGGTTTGGTTCGCCCAATGCGGTCCTTCCGGCGCAGCTCTTTGCGGGGCTGACGGCGTCCGCGGTACATGCCGATTTGCCGGATGTGCCGTTTCACAAGATCTACTACGACATGTACGAGTTTGCTGAGCCACCGACTCCGATGGACTCACCCAAAGAGCGCGCCACCAAGGCATTTGACTACTTCCAGCAGAAGTTCGTCTACAACGCATTCCTCGCGATCAAGCAACGGGATCGGTATGCGCACTTCCTGAAGAAGAAGCTGGGAGATCACTTTGAACTTATCGGAGACTTCTGGCACCAGCACTACGGGCTCGCGCATACCCCGCGAATCTGGAACATGAACGAGCTGCACGAACGCATGCGGCGTGTTCCGATATGCTTGAACCTGATCAAAGGGAACATCGAAACGGGCCTGATCATCCGGCACTTTGAAGTGACGGCCTACGGTGGATTCCTGCTGACGCTGGCGACTCCGGAACTGAGCGAGTTCTTCGAAATCGGGGAAGAGTGCGATGTTTTTCATAACGAAGAGGAGCTGCTTCAGAAGATCAGGTTCTACCTTGAGAATCCCCGGCGACGCGTTGAGATCGCAAGAGCCGGTCAGGCACGCACACTCCGCGAACACCTCTACAGTCATCGTATTGAAGACGTCGTGAAAGCGTTGTTTCAATCACCAGTAACTGAACAGAACGCCTCGCGCACCCTGGAGTTGGCCGAATGATCACCATCGAGGTTCACGACGAATTCAGAGCTCAGTTTGGAGAAGATCGTCTGCTCTGGTCACTCTTCCGGCAACGTCCGCATGGATACTTCATCGAGATTGGTGCCTATGACGGGGTCCAATTGAGTAACACGTGCTTCCTGGAATCCAAAGGCTGGTCCGGGCTGCTTGTCGAACCCATACCGCAGTTAGCACAACTGGCTGCAAACGCTCGGCCCCGAAGCGAGGTCTTTGCCACCGCGTGCGGTGCGCCGACGAGTCCGCCCGTCAGCACCTTCACCATTGCCAACAACGTTCCCGTTCTTTCGTTCCTGAAAGCCGATCAAGATCACATTGATCGATGCCTGCGCGAAGGCGCGCAGTTGGTCGAGATTCAGGTCCCGGTACGAACGGTGGACAGTCTGCTGATTGAGACCCGCCGTCAGTTGATCAATCGAGCGTCGCGAAGTCCGTCAGAAGGGGGTAACCCTCAACATGGTATTTGGCAGGCAGGCAAGGGATGGTCGATCGACGTCGTCACGATTGACACCGAAGGATCGGAGCTCGACGTGCTCGAGGGCTTTAACCTGGAGAGATTTCGGCCGCGAATTCTGATCATGGAAAACGATCGCGATGCCGGCGCCACTATTCAGCCTTACTTGGACCAGCGAGGCTATCGGAGATTTCACAGGCAGGTCATCAACGACTTCTACATTCGGAAGGATGATGCCGCCGAGGATCTTGATCTCGAAGGCATGGCACAGCTGGCGAGAACGCTCAATCCATCATCGGCCAACCCGGGGTAGCATGGCGTCAGAACTTGTCGGCATGGGGTCCGACGATTCGGCCGATGGGCGAGCACGATACCGCCGCTTTGTGAATTACCTGACTTGTAATTGACGGGTTGTATCATACGCCCTTACCATGGCGGCTTGCGGCAGGGATGTCGGCGCAGCATCCCACACGAATATCGCATACTCATCCTCGAATGGTAGATTCAAGCTCGTCGGGGAATCGGATCGCGATCACGGTATGAAAACCTCAATGGGATGCAAACCGCGAATGGACTCAATCACGGATGAACTATTGATGACCAGTGCACGAGCAACGGGAAGGTGGAATTCTGTCGCTTGCGCAGCTTTCGTTGCATTCGTTGCGGCCATGACGCTGACTGCGAATGACGTTCGCGGGCAGACACCTGCTGATACGCTGGATCTTGATTCGAGTATCGAAGCGTCTGACATTGATCCGGAACGCATTACCTGGCACGTGCCTGATCCGAGTCGCGAAAGACCCGGCATCGACAAGCGCCTCGCGGAAATGCGACTCGAGGGAAATCAGACCGAGATTCAGAAAGCCGAACGTGCGCTGAACCGTGTGGATCAGATTCGCCGTGATGTACAACTGGCGATGACGCTTGAGGACTGCATCTACCGTTTTCTGAAGTTCAACTACGGCATTCAGGCACAGAGTTTCAGTCCTGCCATTGAGACCACACGTGTCGTGGAAGCCGAGGCCCAGTTTGATGCGGTGTTCTACGCGAACATTTCAAAGAACAAGATCGACAGGCCAACGGCATCACAGCTTGCTGCGACGGAGATTGACCAGTTCAACTCCACCTACGGTATTCGCAAGACGATGGCAACCGGTACGCAGATTCAGGGGTCCTGGGATGTGAATCGCCAGCGAATTCCGCTGCAGTTCCAGTTGATCAATCCGGAATATACGAACACGTTCTCTCTGGAGATTCGACAGCCTTTGCTGCGTGGCTTCGGTATCGACTTCAATCGTTCGCAGATTCGCATCGCCAAGAACAATCGTGCCCTGAGTGATTGGACGTACAGACGTCAGGTCCGAGATTCACTTCGCGATGTTGAGGAACTGTATTGGCGTCTTGTTCAAGCGCGGCGTGACATTGCGATCACCGTTCGACTCCTCGGAGACTTCGAGGCCATTTATCGTTACCTCGTTGCACGTAGTGAATTCGACGTGATCCCGGTTCAGCTCGAAGCTACCAAGTCGCGTTTGGAGCGTGAGCGTGCGAACTTTGCTCGGCGTCGGGCGACCGTGTTTGATGCTGAACAACGTCTGCTGGCTGTCTTGAATGATCCGGATCTGCCCATCGGCGGTTTGACGGAACTCGTTCCTCAGGATTTTCCGCAGCTCTCAAATATTCAGGTCGATACGATCGCAGAGGTGCAAACCGCACTAGACAGGCGACCTGAACTGAAGGAGCAGGAACTGACCATCGCTAATGCCAGAATCGCCGTGGGGCAGGCCCGCAACCTGGAGTTGCCGCGTGTCGATGTGACCTTCCGGTACTCGATCGACGGCTTGGGCATGAGCCAGGATCAGGCGTTCAGCCAGATGTCGTCCAGCAGTTTTCAATCCTATTTCGTCTTCGTTGATGTCGAAATCCCGATTGGAAATCGTGCCGCCCGTGCTGCCACCACCCGTTCACAGCTACAGAGGATCCAGGCAGAGCGTGCCCTGCAGGCCCGCATGGAAGAGATCATCCTGGATGTCCACGTGTCCGCACGAAATCTGCTGACAACATACGAACAGATCGGGCCGAGTTTCGAATCCGCCGAGTCCCGCGAACGGGAAGTGGCATCGATCGTGGCTCGTGCCGAACGAAAAGACATCAACACGCTCAATAGTGAGCTCGGTGCGCGAGAAGCCCTGGCCGCAGAACGGCGAGCCATGCTTTCATCCATGGTGGAGTACAACATCGCCATCATTGATCTGGAACGCGCCAAAGGGACACTCCTTGAATACAATAACGTAGTGCTTCCGTTTGAATCTGACGCTCCGTAGCGCCGCCGGCGAGTCGATCGTTGGCGAATCGATCGATGACAGGGGGTGACCTCGTTTTCATGCCTGACAAAGCATCGCCGCAAGAACCAGGGGGAGAAGGCTCCCCGCAGCAAAATCAACCGTTCAAGGTCTTGCCCCAGCATAGAGATCATTCCAGACGCTGGCAGGACAACCTCTACGTGTACCCGGTGATTTCACGACGAAGCCGCGGGCTTAGTATCGGGGTCAATCTCAATCCGGATACGGCGTGCAACTTTGATTGCATTTACTGTCAGGTGGATCGAACGGTCGAGCCGCGCACACGGACCGTAGAACTCCCCATACTGCGTGCGGAGTTGGAAGACATGATCCAACGCGCGACGTCACGCAGCCTGTTCCAGGAGCCACCGTTCGATACCGTTCCGGTAGAACTACAGGTGATTCGTGATATGGCGTTCTCCGGAGACGGCGAACCGACTACGTGTCCCATTTTTCTTGAGTCGGTCCAACTGGCGGCAGAGCTTCGCGAACGATTCCAGCTGAGCGAATCCCAGATCGTGCTGATCACCGATGCCGCCTATCTCGACAAGCCGGCTGTAAAGCAAGCGCTGCATGTGATGGATGAAAACGGCGGAAAGATCTGGGCGAAACTCGATGCCGGTACGGAGGAATACTACCAGGCGATCAACAAACCCAACATGCCGCTGTCGCGGGTGATGCAGAACATTCTCGACGCCGCCCGTGTCCGTCCCGTCGTGATTCAGTCGATGTTCCTGCGATTGGATGATCATCCACCGTCGGATATGGAAATCGAAGCCTACATCAGGCGCCTGCTCGATATCAGGGAAGGGGGCGGCACCGTTGAGTATGTGCAGGTCTATACTGTTGCTCGCCCGCCGGCGCAGTCTTCGGTTTCTGCCCTGACCCATGATGAAGTCGATGCGATCGTGAAGGCCGTTCGCCAAGCCGGCTTTGAAGCCGAACCCTTTTACGGTGCAAGCTAACTGATCACGATCGGTGACTTGCGAGACGGATCAGCTGCGTGAACCCAGTCGGCTGATCGCAGCATCGAGCAGGGCTGCCAGCAGAATGACACTTCCGATCACGACTTCCTGCCAGAAATGAGTGACCTGCATCAGGTTCAAGCTGTTTACCAGGATGCCGATGATCAGCGCGCCGATCAGGGTTCCGGGAATCGTACCGCGTCCGCCGAACAGACTGGTACCACCAACCACGACGGCCGCGATCACGTTCAATTCCCAGGTCTCACCAGTCTTCGGGTCCGCAGACATCAACCGCGCATTCTGCAACATACCGACGATGCCGCACAGTCCACCGGTCAGCATGTAGACCAGAAGTTTCGTGCGTCGTACGGGAATCCCTGCGAGGCGCGCCGCTTCTTCGTTACTTCCGACAGCGATGACACTGCGTCCAAAGACCGTTCGTGAAAGAAGAAAATGAAAGACCACGAACAGCACGAGCATGATCGCAACAGGAATGGGTAGGGTGCGTCCCAACACGTTCGGAAGTACAAAACCACGGCCCAGCGTGCGAAGCTCCGGCGGAAGCTGATAAACCGGTTGGCCGTTACACACAATGAAAGCGAAACCGCGGGCGATCAGCATGCCGGCGAGCGTGACGATGAAAGGAGGAATCGCGAAGCGAGTGATGACACCGCCCGCGACACTACCGACAAGTGCACCAAG
>JBMYUM010000149.1:0-9482 GCA_049605375.1 Phycisphaerae bacterium
TGTGCTGCATCAACGAATTCGGTGGTGTTCCGGGTGGTGCTGGAAGTGCCTGCGGTAACATCGACGGCTCGTGCTGCTACGACGCTGACGGCGACGGCATCGACGAAAGCTGCGGCGTCATGGACGAAGCATGCTGCGAACTCCTCAACGGAACCTGGGAAGCTGGGGGCATCTGCCTCGGCGATGGCAACGGAAACGGTATCGACGACAAGTGCGAAGATTCGGACTTCTGCCCGCTGCCGAACTTCCCGATCGTTCCGATCTGCCAGCTGAATCAGCAGCAGTGCGAGGGTGGTCTGCCTTCGGAACTCTGCCTGCCACGTCTGCTGATCATTGATCCGGCAGTCGGTGCATTCCCGGAACTCTGTGAGTGCTTCGGTGATCAGGATGAATGCGGCGCGATTTCGGTTCGCCAGGTCGGTCCCAACGGTGTTCTTGAGCTGTCATGTCAGGGTGCTTGCCCGCCGGGTGCTGATTGCCTGATCCACCTCGATGGTCAGTCATCAGGTTCATCGGTTATCACGGCAGACGTCCTGCCGCCGGGTACGGCCGTGACTTGCGACTGTGCAAACGAATGCCCGAAGGCTGATCAGCCGCTGCCAGAGAACAAGCTTGGCGAGTTCTGCACCAGCGACGCTGACTGCTCGAACCTCTCGGTTTGCCGCCTCGGTCGATGCTACGTGCCGAAGAACAAGTACATCTCGGTTCGTCCGGAGAACCTCGGCAGCGTCGTCGGACTGCGTGTGACGATGACCCAGAACAACCTGTTCCCGGCACTTGTCGGTTCACAGTGGTGGGTCCAGCCGCACGTCGCTACCGATCCGCCGGAGGTCTTCCGTCTGGGTTGTACGAAGCATTACCAGGACTGGTCGACGGAACCGGCAGTGCTTCAGATTGCTGACATCCACATCACGACCGATGCTGAGTACGCTGTTCAGGCCCTGCATGAAAACTGTCCGCAGGACGATCCGAACAACTTCTCTGCACCGCTGTTGCTCCCGACGGTTCGTCTGTGGGGTGACTGCTGCGGCAGCACGGTTGCCGGTGTGGTTCAGCCTCCGGATGGCTTTGTCAACTTCACGGACATTCAGGCTGCGATTCTGAACTTCCAGAATGCAATCGCTGCACCGAATGACTCGTGGGTGGACATTGACCCAGACTTCCCGAACGCCATCGTGAACCTGGCGGACGTCTTCCGCTTCGTTCAGGCCTTCCAGGGTGCCCCTTACCCCTATCCGGGTCCGGTTCCCTGTCCGTAAGGGATAGTTTCCAAGCCGCTCGCCGCTGACTCTTGTGGCGGCTGAGCGACGGCGAAAGCCAAAACTGGGCAGGACGTGGTCTTCACCGCGTCCTGCCTTTTTTGTTGCCTGCCTTTTCTGTCGCACGCCTTTTCACTCGCTGAAAGCGACCTCCGACTTTTTTTGTTATGGACTGAGCGCATCCTGGCTTTTTCTCGTTGACCCTTATGAATTGCGCATGGGCCAATCGCGGCACCCAACACCATCCGAAGGGCCGCGAGGGCGGTGACACGCCCGGGCTGCACGTCCATTGTTCCGAGGAGATCCGACCATCAGATGGAGGATCAGCACACCGGCATCGGCCGAGCGACGGTGGACGAGCAGCCCGGCTCATGCAGTTCTGGAAGGAGCCGCATGTCAGAGGATTTGACCATCCCCGGTGGTAAGCGAAAGCAGCTGCAGTCCCATTCAATCGACCGCCGCCATTCACAGTGGTGTCTTGCATCAGAAAGTCGTGGTATCGCTGCAGCACAGTGGTTTCAAACCGCCTTACGCATCGCTGAGCGCGGAGGGGTTGATTGTTTGCACCGTTTCCGAAGGAACCAGAAGGCAAGGGTCGTCGGTTGCCGAGGAATCATCTGGGCTGAGGGCGAGCCACGATTGCGTTCGATCATGATCATTGAGTTGTTGGTTACCGGCATTCGTTTTGAAACGGATGCGCAATGGACGATCGGGCAACGCCTTCGCTTGTCCTTCAAACCACCCTATGCCGACGAACCGGCCAGGCAGTTGGAGGTGATCGACTCGGAATCGTTGTCAAACCAGGTGTGTTATACCGCCATCGTCACGCAGTAACGGGCGAGAGGGGCGGAGTGCCGTCTACAAATCGCCGAGGTCGCGCAAGCGGTTTCGAATCATCTCAGCTTCTTCCGCCGTATAGCATGAATCACCGAAGCGATCGATGTAGCCCAGATCTTCGAGCGTGTTCAGGATCTTGTCGACACTCTTTTCGATCTCAATCTGATCCGTGTTGAGCAGTACCTCAGGCGTGATGGGCTCTTCGTAGGGCGCGTTCACGCCCGCCACATGTTTGATTTCACCGCGCTGCGCTTTGTGAAACAGATCTTTGGCACCTCGTTCCATCAAGATGTCCATGGGACAGCGACAATAAACCTCCACGAACCTGCCGATGTCTTCTCGCAGGCGTGCTCGAATGTCGCGATACGGAGAGACCGATGAGACAACTGCGACGATACCATTTCGATTCAGCAGGTTTTTGCACTCGTAGCCGAGGCGCAGGAGATTGGTTTCCACTTCCTCGCGGGTAAAGCCCAGTGTTCGATTGAGCTCTTGCCGAATGCGGCTTGAATCCAGCAGCTCGGCTTGGACGCCGCGTGTATGCAGGGCGTCCGTCAGTGCGGCCGCGATGGTTGACTTCCCCGACCCCGAGAGCCCCGTAAACCAGATTGTAAAGGCTTGCGATTTCAACTGATCACCATTGGTTTACGCCAAGAATGCCCTGCCACCATACCACAATTACGAGGATGACCACAAAAAACGCGGAAAGCGTCATGGGCCAACCGAGGCGAACAACCTCACGAATACTATAGTGCCCTGCCGAGAAACTGATCGCGTTGGGCGGCGAACTCACCGGAAGTAGGAATGCCAGACCAGCAGGTATCGTCACAGCCATCGTAACCATAATGGCACTGACGCCTGTGCGGTCACCGAGCGAGAAACCGATGGGCAGCAGAATGGCCACAGCAGCCGAATTGCTGATCCCCTCCGTCAGGAGAATCGCTGTCGCCACGAGAAGGATGAGGATCACAATCGCCGACGTTTCGGCCGAAATAACCTGCCGAGCCAGCCAGTCGATCGCCTGCGTCTCTTTCAGTGCAGACCCCAATGCGACGGCTCCCCCATACATGATCAGGACGCCCCAGTTCACGTAGTCCTGCACCGATTTCCAGTCGACGATGCGCATGACGAATATCATGACAGCTGCAATCATGGCAATCACGGCCGGATTGACATCATGACCCGCAATAATCCACGCCAGCACGGTCAGGGAACCGAGAACCGCAAGTTTCCTTTCACCCCATGACATGGGGCCCAGTCGCCGAACACGACGATCAAGCATGTTGGTTGCCGCTCGAATGTCCTCAATGCCGTTCTCCATTCGACGAAGCAGCATCTGGTGCGCAATGACAACCATCACGAGCACGACTGGCATCGCGGCGAGCATCCAGGCAAGAAATCCGATTCTCTCGCCGGAGTGATCGGCCAGCAGGCTCAGCGCGAGCGGCGCCCGTGCACCACCGAGAAACGTCCCCACCCCACCGATGATCGATCCCCAGGCCAGGGCAAGGAAGAGCTTCTTGGCGTACGCATGACCACGTTCCAAACGGAGCGTCTCCACGATTTCCACGAGAATGGGATAGATCATGGCTGCAACGGCATGTTCCGGCATCCAGAGTGCGAGGAACGCCGATGAGACCATGACGCCTGTGACAAGACGACCCGGGCTCTTATCAAATCGCTGAAGTGCCAGAAGTGTGACACGCTTCGAAAGGCCGGTCACAATCATCGCAGCAGCCAGCAGGAAGACGCCCAGCATGAAGAAAACGGCCGTATTGCCGAAGAGGCCGAAGGCTTTCTTCTCCGGCATGACGCCGAGTAAGGGCAAAGCTGCGATGGCAAATAGACCGGTAGCGGCCAACGGAATCATGTTGGTCAACCACAGCGCCATGCAAACCAGAAAGATGGCGACGCACCGCTGGGGGGCCGATTGCGGCATCTGCGGATCAAGGCCGTCGGGAAGGATGAAGGGTTCGGAAAGCAACAGCCAGCCGGCCGCGAGAGTGGCGGCGCCGACAATGCTCACCTGAAAACCCGAGATCTTCTTCATTGTGATGATGGGTGCGTCACGTTACGGCTGATCAATCGCCACATCGATGTATCGGCCAAGTGCTGGATTGGCTCCCCTCAACTTGGGCGGATTGCATCTACCCGTCGGTTTAGCCGTGAGAGAGACTTCCCAACACGAGGAAACCGCATCAACGCCCCGCTCAGTCCTCGTACGTCAAAATGGAGTGAATCGCGGCCGTTCAGGAATGCCAGTTCAATGAGGAACGCAATGCCGACGACTTCGCCGCCAAGGGATTCGATCAGGCGGCAGCACGCTTCCATCGTTCCGCCGGTGGCCAGAAGATCGTCCACCATCAGCACGCGTACGCCGGGCTTGATCGCATCCTCGTGGATTTCGAGGTGATCGCTGCCGTATTCGAGGTCATACGACTCGCTCCTGGTGTTGTGCGGCAGCTTTCCCGGTTTTCGGATGGGGACAAAGCCGGAGCTGAGGTTCCGTGCCACGGCGGTCCCGAAAATGAAGCCACGCGATTCTGCACCGGCCACGATGTCAACGTTCAGCTTTCGGAACGGTTGGGTCAGGTATTCGACCGCCAGTGAGAGGCCGGCGGGACAAAGCAGCAGCGGCGTAATATCTTTGTAGACGATCCCCGGTTTCGGAAAATCCGGAATATCTCGAATCAGCTCGCGCAGTTTGACTGTCTGAACGGCGGTCGAATTTTCCATATCAAGCATCTCTTCAAGCCTCTTGGGGATTTCAGTGTCAGGGCCTCAATGCCTCGCGTCTGCCCGTATCAGCAGGCGATATCGACGGCTTCATGGGCCTGACCTCCTGGTATTGGCAACGCGGTAGATTCGTGGACACCGGGCAACGTGTCAACGCTCGGGAGCACGCGCGTCGGGGCTGGCGGCCGATATTCCTTCGGGTTCCTTGGCGTAATTAATCAAATGGTGGTCGAAAGCGTCCGAATATTTGCATAGACGGGTGGTTTTGCTATAGTCCCCGATCACGTGCGGAGTGCGTCCGTCGCGGTCGACGCCCACCGTCGTAACTATCGTAATCACAGCAATTTACGCCGAATTTGTCAAACAATAGCGCGACCCGGCGTATCGCTGGACCTCGTCAATTGACGATGTCCTGAGAATCTGAGCAAAGGAGATATTCCGTTGAATGCAAATCGTCTAAGCAGGCTGGCTGTTCTTCTGCTGGCCACCGGCGCCTTCCTTTGGGCTGGTGATGCGGTCATGGCCCAAGAAGGTGAAGCGGCTACGACCACGGCAACAGCATCGGAGCCTGGCGGCCCGTCGTCTATTCCCCCAATCTGGTATATCGCTCCACTTTGCTCGCTCGTCGCGCTGTTCATGGCATACCGCTATTACAAGGAAGTCGATGCGTCCGATGAGGGCGACGAAAACATGATCAAGATCGCCGGATACGTCCGTAACGGCGCTCTTGCCTACTTGTACCGACAGTACGTCGTGGTCGGTGTTGTGTTCCTGGTCTTGATGGCTTTGCTCGCGTACATGGCTTATGTCCTTCACGTCCAGCACGGCATCGTACCGTTCGCCTTTCTTTCCGGTGGTATCTTCAGTGGTATCTGCGGCTGGTGTGGTATGTGGACCGCGACGATGGCTGCCCACCGTACGACTGCCGGCGCTCGTAAGAGCTTGAATGAAGGCCTGCGTGTCTCATTCCGCGCCGGTGCCGTCATGGGTATGGTCGTGGTCGGCTTTGCGGTCTTCGATATTACCGCCTGGTTCCTCGCGCTTCGCGCTTTCACGGACATGCCGCTTCACGAGATCACCGTGGTTATGCTGACTTTCGGTATGGGTGCCAGTACACAGGCACTCTTCGCTCGCGTTGGTGGTGGTATTTACACGAAGGCTGCTGACGTCGGTGCCGACCTTGTCGGTAAGGTTGAAGCAGGTATTCCGGAAGATGACCCGCGTAACCCCGCCGCTATCGCTGACAACGTTGGTGACAACGTCGGTGACGTTGCAGGTATGGGTGCCGACCTCTACGAATCTTACGCCGGATCGATTCTAGCCACCGCAGCGCTCGGTGTTGCCGCGGCGCACGCCCTTGGCAACGAATCCATGAACCAGGACGCGATGAACTTCCTCGCCGTCCCCATGGTGATCGCCGGGCTTGGCATCATCGCCAGTATCTGGGCCGGTATTAACCTCGTGAAGACAGAAGAAGGCGCCACCATGGCCCAGCTGATGTCGGCATTGAACAAAGGCCTGATCGTCTCCAGCGTGGTGATCCTTGCCGCTACGTTCGTGGTTTGCTACATGCTGCTTGGTTCCGTTCAAGGTGTGAACTGGGCCGGCGTCGCCGGTGCGGTGGTTGTCGGACTTGTTGCCGGATGGCTCATCGGGCAATCGACCGAATACTACACAAGCTACGATTACGCCCCGACCAAGCGAATCTCGGAGCAGGGTGAAACCGGACCCGCTACCGTCATCATCGCCGGTGTGGGTGAAGGTATGAAGAGTACCTGGGCATCCCTGGCCATTATCATCTTTGCAATCCTGATGTCCTTTATCTTTGCCGGAGGCGGCAATGAGTTCATGCTCGGCTTGTATGGTGTCGGTCTGGCTGCCGTGGGTATGCTGGCTACGCTTGGCTTCACGCTCGCAACCGACGCATATGGTCCCATCGCTGACAACGCCGGTGGTAATGCCGAGATGACGGCACAGGCTCCGGAAGTGCGTGAGCGTACGGACGCCCTTGATTCACTTGGAAACACGACGGCTGCAACCGGTAAGGGTTTCGCGATCGGCTCGGCCGCACTAACCGCCCTCGCTCTGCTCGCAGCCTACGTGGAAGAAGTTCGTATCGGGCAGGTTCGCGAAGCCGCAACCTATCTGAAGAGCGAAGTTTCGGAGTACGTTGCCGGTACGGCCTACTATGCCGGACACGGAAAGTTCGCCGTTCAGACGGGCGAGAACCCGGACGTTGAAGGTAGCTACGACATGCTCATGCTTCTGAACCGCAAGGCGAAGGCCGTATGGGAAGAGAAGCTCGACGCCGCGGGTGATAATCGTGAAACCGTCGCGCTGGGAGCCCTGACAACGGCGAAGCGTGACACCGATTTCGTGCAGACCGCGTCGGTCATGGATTCCTCCGGCAAGCGCTACGATGTTCAGGTCGTTTCGGCACGCAAGGCATCGTTGCAGCAGTTCATGGACTTCTACAACGTTACGCTGATGAATCCGAAGGTTCTATGCGGAATGTTCTCCGGCGTTCTTCTGGCCTTCCTGTTCTGCGCCTTGACGATGCAGGCGGTCGGACGTGCAGCATACAAGATGATGCTTGAATGCCGTGATCAGTTCGACCAGATGAAGGAATACCTGCGTAGCGCGAAGGGCATGTCGGAGCAGGAAGCAGCCGATCCGGAAAACTGGCCCCGTGAGCAGATTGAACACAACGGCAAGCCTATCCCGGACTATGCTCGTTGCGTCCGCATTTCTACGGCCGGTGCACAGGGTGAGATGATCTTCCCGTCGCTGCTGGCGATTGCCGTACCGATTCTGGTTGGTCTGCTGTTCGGTGTTGCCGGCGTCATGGGTCTGCTGGCCGGTGGTCTTACGAGCGGTTTCGCCGTCGCCATCTTCATGGCGAATGCGGGTGGTGCCTGGGACAACGCCAAGAAGTATGTCGAAAAGGGCAACTTCGGTGGCAAGGGTAGTGAAGCCCACAAGGCAACCGTCGTGGGTGACACCGTTGGTGACCCGTTCAAGGATACGTCAGGCCCGAGCTTGAACATTCTTATCAAGCTGATGAGTATGGTCAGCGTCGTCTTCGCCGGTCTGGTGGTGAAGTTCGCACCGCAGATCAGCTCGGTACTCGGACTGGGCTAAGAACCCGATTCATGCATCAATGCCCGTAGCTTTGGTTGCGGGTGTTATCTCATACGCCAAGCCGTCTTATCACACTGTGATGAGACGGCTTTTTTCTTGGACTATCCGCTTACTCATTGGTCTCGTTATCGCCCGTCGAGGTTGACTCAATGCCCAAGAATAACAGGGCAGAAAAGCACTCATGGCCGCCTACGTGAACCATCGCAATGGGGCCTCGTGATTTTGGGACAGTGAATTTGAGATTTCCAAGAAGACTGCCACCCCGTTGCATTCCTATCCTACACTAAATAAGAAATCGCCCTTAGGCGGGTGTACGTCAAGAAAGGAGCGGGCTGGCCATGAACGCCGACAATCAGGTCTCTGGACAAGACCACGGAAACTCAACAAACGGTGAAACGCAACAGCGCGTGTTGCCGAACGAGCGACATGCGTCGACGGGCGGTCATGGTGTTGGCGTCAAGCAAAGCCAGACGATCATCTCATGGCTGGGTCAGGCCATGCTCGATCATCGTGGTGATGCCTATCCAGGGAAGCGCGACCACTCGCGTTATCGCGACGAATTCGATCTGGAAGCCACGCTCGAACCCGACAAGAACGACCGTGTACCCATGCGAGCCATCATGCACAACATTTGCTCGACGGGTATCGCCTTTTGGGTTCGAACCGAAATTGAACCCGGCACGTTAATCTACCTGCGAAATTTTAAGGCCGACACCAGTGACATCTGGGTGGAAACAAAAGCCACGCACTGCACCCGCGGGATTCGTGGCTACCTCATTGGTGCGGAATTCAGCATTCCGGTAAGTGAGGCGGATATTCCCAAGCCTGTGGTAGAAGAGCCGGCGGCCCCGGAGGACGACGAAGAACCTAAGAAAAAGCCCGGCATGTTCGGCTGGCTCGGCCTCCGATAGCCGAACTCGAAGCGGGCATGGCGCAAACCAATTGGGCCTAGTCCTCAAGCATCATCCTCGCAATAGCCAGACTCGCTTCCTTCACATCGGCTTGCTCAAGGTTCGCGAGTACGCATACGGCCAGTCTCTCTTCGGGAATCCATAGAAAGAAGCTGCTGGCGCCGCGCCTCCAGCCACCATGACCGACAATGCGTTTCCCTTCCCACTCACGTACAAAGCAGCCGAGACCGTAGTTGGTTTCCTTACCGTTGGTCGTCTTGTAGGCCGTCGTCATCAATTGCATAAACGCCGGTTTCACCAGCCGATTAGCCTGCAACGCCGCGCTGAATGCCGCAAGGTCCTTGATACTTCCAACCGCCCCCTCCGATGCCGGATAGAGACTTGAATCGGCATACATCGAGTTCCGAAGCGATCCATCTTTTCGTCGAAGGTATCCACTCACTCGGTTTTGAATAATCGCAGTCGCGTCATCAAGCCGCGCATGACTCATACCGGCCAGTTCAAAAATGTTGGATCGGGTGGCTTGGGCGCCATGGATGGGATCGATGTCTCTACAAGCGTGGGCGCTACTTCAGCCTTGGCAACGATCGAAACACTT
>JBMYUM010000150.1:0-9440 GCA_049605375.1 Phycisphaerae bacterium
CCAACCCGAATCGGCCGGAATTACCCCACCCAACCGCAAACTACTGCCACGAAATAGCTTACATCAGATTCGCCGCCATTGGCCGTTCTGGCACGGCCGGTGCTATATGGGTATCTCAGCTGGGGCGGCGAGCACAATCACCCTTCGGAGGTGATGGGCCCGCCCCTACTTAGGACACCCATAAACCAATTGGGAATGACCAACTGGAAACGATCAAAAACAACCGGGCATCGTGTCGGCACCCTGCTTCGGCGACACACAGGCTACTCCTCGACATACGCCTCTGCTGAAGCATGGTGCCACCATGCCCGGATGAAACTCGACAGCCTCAAAGAAAGGAAGATACGACCATGCCCATCAGAGAAAGAACATCACGAGCCAGGAAGCGACAAGCATTCCTGAAGGAGCTCGCTACGGAAGAAGTTGTGACGATGGCCCATGCAGGTGGAGTATCACGCGCTGTCGAAGCGGTCGATGCCTTGCGACGCATTCAAGAGGGTACGTATGGCTGGTGCAGCGACTGCAATCTGAAGATTCCGTCGGCACGGCTACAAGCCAAGCCTGAGGCCGTCCGGTGCGTGAAGTGCCAGACGGAGTACGAATACAGAACGACCCATCGTAGAGGAGACGAAGATTATGACTATCGGCAGTCGGCATGATGGCGAATACGTACCCGGCGGACCACGAACCCATGATTCGTACCTGGGGCGAGATCCGCCTTTGACGCCAGCCAACCAGGTCGTGGTGATTGCGTTATCGACAATCGCCGAGTCCGTTCGATTATTCCGGCTACCTGCATCCCGTCCGATGGAGACGTTTTCGCAGGACCGAGTAACCAAGACCTTCAAGGAGACTGCCAAGATGAGCACGTACAAGAGAAGTAATGTAAAACATGCACCCAGCCGACTCAGAGCACGTCTCACTTACTTAGCGAGGGATCCGCCGGTCAAGCTACTGGTGGACGGACCGTAATCTCCGACAGTGCCAGGCTCCTGGCAGCCTGGCACGTCGGTTTTGTTGGCGACCTGAGCCGTCAACAAATTCGTCAACGAGTATTCTGATCTACTGTTCTCTCTTTCTTACTCGCCGCGTTTTCCAACTGCTTATCGTTCTTTTCGCCGCCCGACGAATGACGCGCAGCTCATGTATCCAAGGAAGCTGCATATTCCGCAAGCGAATTGAGGCCCATCTGCTTGCGGCGTTCGTCAACCTTGGCCGCCTCTTTGATCGGTCGAGGTTCGAGTTTTCCGTTGGGTGACCAGAATTGCGTTCCGTAGACTTGCATTTGGCCACGATTCACCAGCACCCGGTCTGTCAAATACGCGTAGTCGCTCGTTGAAATCTCGCCGCTACCCAGGTAGATCGTCATCAATCGCAGGCATCGTTCCTGAAAATCAACGTCGTGGTCTGCGTGCTGAACCAGCAGCCAGGCCGCGTGCATGCCATCTTCACCGACCATTGATCTGGTGAGCCATCCATATTCACTGACCAGTTGCTTCATGCGTGCCGTGTTCTTGCGGTCAACCTCTGCAAGCGACGGCATGTTCTCGTCGGTGCTCTCCGGCTGAGAACACTCACCACCGTTGCACTGGATACTCTTCCGAACTCGCTGGTCAATGGCGACCATTTCGAGAAGCTCGGCGCGCACGTCGGGCGAGCACAGTTGCTCAACGTCTTCCATGCTCGGCGGCGGGAAGACTACATCTTCCGATTGTGTCGAGGTTGTCAGTGTCGCCATCAACAGGAGGCCGATCTTCATTGCGATGTTCATGTGCGTCTCACTTCCTGGCATTCCGATAGGAAAACCGAAACATACCCAGAGTATACCACACGATTTCTCCGGTTACGGTGCATTACGAAGGTGTTACTTCGCGTTGCCGGCCATCATGACACCACGTATTGTATGGAGTTGTGTGTATGCGGTTGCAGGCATTCTCTTTGTAACAGGCCGTTACAAAGCGTCATGATCATGGCACTGTCTTTGGTGAAATCCGGGTGACGCGTTCGATGATCAGGACCAAAGGCGAAGCATGCTGCGACTCGGCAATGAAGGACGAGATTCTCACGTTGCCTGCGGCCGGACATTCCCCGCGTTCTTCGGTGGGATGCCGCGAAGTTAAACCGAATGCGCGAACGTGACTTTGTCGGGCCAAGGCCCGGCGTATCGCAACTGCAGTCACTTGACGATTCCTGGACCTTCGTGGTTCCTGCCTGTCGGCTATTGATTGGTAACGGCAAGTCGATCTGCCAAGGGAAACAACGCGCGAGACTCTCGTCCGCTTCGTGATTAGCACTGCGCCAGAATTTATCCCCCTATGGCTTGCAATGACCATCCAACACGTCATCCTTTGATCTTTGATTCAGTAGATCCTTACCACACTCGGGGCAGCAACCGCTCGCATTTCCTTTCAAGTCATAGTTGCAATATGCACAATGCCCCATGCGCGTCCTTCGCCTCATCACGCGGAGACGAATAGTAGAACGCAAAGCAAGGCAAAAGATGAGGGCAAAAAGCAGCTCAGGAACCCATAGAGGAAAACCAATGCTGAATTGACGTTGGGGCTGACGGTGGACCATACACTCGCCATTACGATAACGAGCAAATGTCTTCTTGTTGATTCTCACGCCTTTCCATTCCGGCACCCAATCTTTGGAGAAAAAATACGCACGAGGGACGCACCCGGTATCGCCACGAATATTTACACCGCCAGGCCAGAATGATAAATAGAATCGCCATTTATCATGATCGTCTTCGCTAACCTGTGGGTAATTCGGATATTGAATTGGACGAATTGATTGTTGCCCCAGCGATTGGCGATGAAGCAATGCCAGGCCAACTAAACCAGCTCCCGCAAATAGTAGAATTGCAGTCCTTTTTTTCATTGTTGGTCTGTCGGCAGTAAATTGATTACCGCAGCGGTTGCCAGCCAGTTAGTGATTTAGTACTAGTTCAGTCCAGAAGCTATCCAAAAACCGTTTTTATGTGAAGCATGTATGATACATACATGATGAAACTCACGGCAGAACAGTTGGACTGGTTGATGGAACGGATTCCCGAACCCGATCGCAGCCCCTTTGGCGGTCGACGACATGCTGATCAGAATAACGTGGTCCAAGGCATCTTCTGGATACGTAGTGACAGTGCGAAATGGAAAAACTTGCCGGAGCGATTCGGTTCCAATGGTACGGTACGCCGCTGGTTCCAGAAGTGGGTTCGCGAAGCCGTGCTTGAGAAGATCATGCGTGAGACCGGGAAGTGCGCCGAGAAGCGAAACGGCTTCGAACCCTACGAGTGCTTTATCGATGGCACTTTTGCAAGAACCGTAACGCTGCTCAATCGGTCTCACCATCTGAGACGCTACATGCTTTGCAAAGACCGCATGCTTAACGATTACAAGAAACGAATCATCGGTGTCGTCGAACGAAACTTAGCCGACGAATGCAACACTTCATCGCGCGGCCTCCATCTGCACGTGATCGATCTTGCATTTCATGGAAAGCCTCCACATCGGATTCAAATGTGGATACTGCTCCATTTCCTGCGGCACAGATCGGCGTATTGCTGCCTCGAGCCGGGCTGCCATTTGGGATTGCAACTAAACCACCGGATCGCAAAGATCGTGAGACGAGAGTTGAAGCTCACGCAGGATCTTCACGTCGATCTTGTCATGAACATTCGTATGCATAATGAAGTCGACTAGCGATTTGTGACATCAGAATGTAGTTGCAGTCTCGGAATGGCTGCCAGTCATCGCGACTTCTCCTGGTACTGCAATAGACGGAGCCCCTGCCAGAATGCTTCGCTCGCGCAGGCGTATCGGCCGACGTTCTCAGGCTCTTCAACGAACGCGTCTTCCTCGACCGTCAACGGATGGTACATGACTTCATTGCTGACATAACGACTTGTTACGCGGCACCACGCACGTTTCAGTAGGGACCACGCCGGCCGGCACAATTCGACCGACCGATTCCGCCACCGTATGATAGCAAGCGTGTCGAGGAGTTTCTCAACAAGGTGCCGCGTTCTTCGGTGGGAAGCTGCGCAGTTAACCCGGAGGTACGAACGTGACCTTGTCGGGCCAAGGCCCGACCTACCAGAATTGCCCCGCGAAATGTGGAGGGGCGCGAAAAAAAACGCCCTACCCCAACACAGGGCAGGACGCTTTGTTCGTTCAAATGATGGATGTTGTGTGTTGGTTACGCGTTGGTCGCGGTATGGCGATTGCGTCCTAGCGGCCTCGGCCGTCGCAATAATATCGCTCGCAGGTGGTTTCGAAATATTTGTCGAATCCCACTTGATCGAGCAAGCCATTCGACCGACCAATTCCGCGACCGTATGATAGCAAGCGTATCAAGGAGTTTTTCAACAAGGTGCCGCGTTCTTCGGTGGCATGCCGCGAAGTTGACCCGGATGTGCGAACGTGGCTTTGTCGGGTCAAGGCCCCACCTACCAGAATTGCCCCGCGTTATGCGCGGGGGCGCGCACAAAAAAAACGCCCGACCCCAACACAGGGCAGGACGCTTTGTTCGTTCGAATGATGGATGTTGTGTGTTGGTTACGCGTTGGCCGCGGTCTGGCGATTGCGTCCGACGGCGATGGTTCCGCCGACAAGAAGTACCAGCACCATGACAGCCAACCCCCACTCGGAGACGGCCGGTACGGCGGCCGCACTGCAGGCCGGATCACCGCTGCAGGATGGATCGGCACAGTCGGTCAAGCCGTTTTGCCATGCGTCATTGTTGACGCCGTCCGTGCAACTGCCGTCGGCTTCCGACTGCGGGCACATGGCACTATCGAAACACTCGGTGCTTGTGTCGTTGGCACTGGTGCAACCCAGTGAATCACACACGGTGGTCGACGTGCCGCCCGGGAAGCACGCGTTAACGCCAGACGGACAGTTGGAACAAATTGTACAGGCACCCGCACCGGCGTAGGCTGACGAGCCCATGCCTGCGATCGACATCGCAAACGTAAATACCAAAGCTCTTTGGATCATCTTCTTCCCTCTCTATCGTTCTATGGTCGGCCAGCGGATCAACCCAATCATTGATGCCAGCCTGGATGACACGAAGGTGTTTGTCGTTACGCGTTGGCCGCGGTATGGCGATTACGTCCGACGGCGATGGTTCCGCCGACCAAAAGTACCAGCACCATGACAGCCAACCCCCATTCGGAGACGGCCGGTACGGCGGCCGCACTGCAGGCCGGATCACCGCTGCATGATGGATCGGCGCAGTCTGTCAAACCGTTTTGCCATGCATCGTTGTTGACGCCGTCCGTGCAACTTCCGTCGGCTTCCGATTGCGGGCACGTTGGAATGATGTTGCAACGATCGCTTGTATCACTGGAACTGGTGCAACCCAGCGAATCACATACGCTTTTCGACGTGCCGCCCGGGAAGCACGCGTTCACGCCGGACGGACAGTTAGAACACACCGTACAAGCGCCTTTACCGGCGTAGGCTGACGAGCACATGCCTGCGATCGACATCGCAAACGTACATACCAAAGCTCTCTGGATCATCTTCTTCCCTCCCTCTTGTTCTCTGGTCGCACTGGCGACCGCCCCATTCAGTGACGCTAGCCTGAAGCGTCTCGTCTTTCAACTTTCGGATACCGATAGAAACTGGCGATCATGATTATCGGTCCATCAATTCGGGCCCCGTTCGCATTGGATTGGTCTCACCTGCTATCGTGATTAGACCACCGGGCGCATGCGATTGTGCAGTTTCAGCCATCGGATCAGGAGCGCCATCCGTAATACAAATAGAGGCCCAGCGCGACAGCCTGCCCCGCCGCAATCAGCCAAAACGCGAGCCGAAAACTCGGTTTGCTCGTTTTGTGACGGAAATAGGACTGTGCGATCAGGGCACCGACTATCCCTCCAACGGCTCCAAGCACAAGCAGCGTCGCTTCAGAGATTCGCCAGCCGCCGCGTCGCGCCTGCATTTTGTCGGCACCATACGCCCCAAACGTAGTCACGTTAATTCCGGCCAGGTAGGACAGTAGAAAATCCAGATTCAGCCCATAGTAAAGTGCCAGTGTTATGGCAATGGCGACCCCGGCGATCACCAACCGCACGATCATCAATGTATGCATCATTTCCCCCGGATAAGTAAGCAACACACTAATGCGACGCGACTCAGTGTAGCCTGATCGGCTTTCGGAATCACCTGCTTTCTTCTTCGCGAGTCCAAATCAAGCAAAGGTAACCGTACGTCGTACTTGCATATCGCCGCAACAACAATCACGATATACCGCATGAATGACGCCCAATCGACATGCTGGACGATGATCGCCGCAGCTGCGGATGGCCATAACGAAGAGCGACAGCGCTTTGCGCTACGGTATGCAGATGCTCTTCGCGCGTACTTCGCGGCACGCTGGCGAAATTCGTCGATGTCTGCGCACATCGAAGACGCCACGCAGGTCGTGTTCATGGAGTGCCTGAAAGATGGCGGCGTGTTGTCACATGCCACCCGCGAAAAGCATGGTGGGTTCCGCGCATTCCTGTATGGCACGGCACGAAACATCGCCCGCCGATTCGAGACCGGTGCCGCACGTGACCGAAATCAGCAACCACTGGACGCCATGCCGGCATCGCCTCCGGCCGATGAAACGACCCTGTCGATCGCATTCGATCGAGCGTGGGCAAGACAGATCATGAAGCAGGCGGCCGAGCGAATGACCGCTCGCGCGACCGAAACCGGACCGGACGCCCTGGCGCGTGTCGATCTCCTGCGCATGCGATTTGAAGAGGGACTTCCCATCCGTGACATTGCCAAGCGGTGGGATCGCCCTGCGGAACTGCTGCACAGAGAGTATGCACGAGCGCGGAAGGAATTTAAGGAAGCGCTCTTGAGCGTCATCTCTTTCAATCATCCGGATCGCCCGCAGCAAGCCAGGGAAGAGTATGCGCATCTGCTGCAGGTGCTGGGTTAGCGTCGGCCAAACAAGTCGTCGAGGAATCTGGTCTTTTTTCTGAGAATTCCTGCGCGAAAACCCAAGACGAGCTGAACCTGGAATAATTGGTTCAATCGAGCATAGACGATGGGAGTGAATGATGGTGAAACAGGACGATACCCTCGGCAAAGATCCATCCGACGGCGACCCTCTGGAGGCGGCCCTTGATGCCGGCCTTCGAGAAGCCTTCGGCGCCAACCAACCTGCAGGCGGACCACACGCCAGTATCATCAATACGCTTCAGGAAACGATGGGCATCCAACCGCGTATCCTTCTTCCGGATGCCCCGGACGACGAATCCCGCATCACCCTGACGGGTCATGGTAAGGAAGCCCGCGCGGCTCACGGGGTCGGTCGCTATCAGATCGCTGGTGAAATTGCACGCGGCGGTGTGGGCATTGTCATGAAGGGAAGGGATCCGGATCTTGGTCGGGATGTCGCTATCAAGATTATTCGCGACGAACATCTGGAGCGGTCCGGTATGGTCTCGCGATTCGTTGAAGAGGCACAGATCGCAGCGCAATTGCAACATCCGGGCATTCCTGCGGTCTACGAACTCGGACTCGCACAACAACGCCCCTTCTTCTCCATGAAGCTGATCAAAGGTCGCACACTGGCACATCTTCTTCGTGACAGAAAAGACCCTGGCGACGAACAGCAACGCCTCATCGGCATCTTCGAACAGATCTGCCAGGCCGTGGCATACGCGCACGCCAAGGCTGTCGTTCATCGTGACCTGAAACCTTCGAACATCATGGTCGGCACGTTCGGTGAAGTGCAGGTCGTCGACTGGGGCCTCGCCAAAGTGCTGCCGACAGGTGGGCTGGCTGACGAGCAATCGGATCGTATTGATGAGCCGGATGACGCCAGCATGGTCGAGACGATTCGGTCCGGCTCGTCGGCGGCTCAGTCAATCGCGGGCTCGGTACTCGGCACGCCGGCCTACATGCCACCGGAGCAGGCTCGCGGCGAGGTCGACCGGTTGACCGAACGCAGTGACGTCTTTTCGCTTGGTGCCATCCTCTGCGAGATTCTGACCGGCCATGCCCCCTTCACCGGCGACAGGAACATGGCACTCTCGCAGGCACGTCACGCAGACTTGGAATCAGCCAATGCGAGGCTCGCAGCCTGCGACGCCGACACGGAGCTGATCGACATCGCAAAGCAATGCCTGTCACCTCACGCGTCGGAACGTCCGCGTGACGCCGGCGTCGTGGCGACGAAGATCTCGGGGTATCTGGCCTCGCTGGCCGAACGGGTGCGTGCGTCCGAGCTGGCTGCTGCCGAGGCTGCCGCCGTGGCCAAACAGGAACGCCGAGCGCGCCGTGTCACGTTAGCATTAGGCACGATCATTTTGCTGGCCGCCGGCTTCATCATCGGAGGCGCACTCTGGTTACAGAACGAACGGCAACTCGAACAGGACCTGAACATGCAGGAACTGAACGCCAGTCTCGATGACGCTGCCAATCTTCTCGGTCAGGCAACAGCCGCCCGTGTTGGTCAAACGGAACCCTGGCTCGCAGCCGGGATCGCATTCGACCAGATTTCCGACATGATGGACGATGGTCCGATTGATCCGGGAACGCGGCAACGGGCCGAAGAACTCATCGTGCAGTACGAAAACGCATCACGTGATCGCAGCTTGATCGATAAGCTCGAAGAAGTTGTCATCATTGGTGCCACGCATGACGACAAGCACAGCTGGATCTGGATGGAAGAAGAACTGCGCGGTGCCTTCCGAGACTACGGCATCGACATCACCGAGATGTCGCAAGAGATGGTCGCAGAGAAGATCCGCGAGAGCGAGCTTGCCCCCTACTTGACTGACGGCCTCGAACTCTGGATGGGAACCGTTGGTCATCTCTACGGCTTCGGTGTGCAGATGTATCCGCCTGAACAACTCATGACCTGGATCGACGTTCTCTATAAAGCGGACCCCGATCCGTTCGCCGCAGCGGTTCGAAAACTTGTGTACGCACGATTTGTTACGGTCAAAGATGTAAACGACCTGATGGATTCCGTGGATTTTGCCGAGGTTCGACCGCGCACGCTGGCGTGGCTTGCATCTGCTGCCTACCGTTCGGGCGATGTGCTGATCGTCAAAGATATTTTTCGGCGGGCCCTGCTCCTGTACCCTGATGATTTGATGCTGAACTTCGACTTCGCTTACAACATGATCGTTGCGCGCGAATATCATCGCGCGATTCGAGCCTACGAGCGTTGCCTCGCTATTCGCCCGCAGACCGCCGGCATCTGGCGTGGCCTCGGCGTCGCACTGCGGCATGTTGACGATCATCAGGAGTCCATCGACGCACTAGAGCAATCCATCAAGCTCCAACCGGATCATGCGCCGACCTACGTCGACCTCGGTATCACGTGGGAAGCGATGAACAAGAAAGACAAGGCGCGCGAAGCCTATGAACAAGCGTTGACGATCAATGCCGATCTCGTCAAGGCGACACAACGATTGAATGCGC
>JBMYUM010000151.1:0-9428 GCA_049605375.1 Phycisphaerae bacterium
CCGGGAAGTTTCTGTCACCTGATCATCCGATGCGTGGAACTCCTTGTTGGCGAGCGATCGCATCGGGCTGCGCACGTTCTCCTTGTTCATTCGGATCACGAAACTGATCAGGGATTTGGTCCATGGGGCGGCGACCTTCACGTCTTCGCGGTCCGTGTCGAGTTCCGGCCGGTCGAGCTGCACAAAGCCGACGTCGTCCGCGCCGGCCTCCATGCAGACGTCTCGCAGCCACGCGGCGTCAATGGGTGCGTTGGCATTTGGCGACGGTGCCGCCGGCTGATGCGACGAAGGCGTTGAGTTTGACAGATCCGATGCGATCATGGTTGTTGTTCCTTCCACGTTAGGGCGAACTGTCGTGGGTTCGATCAACGTATACTCGGATCTGTGATCCGGGCATGGCACCTCTATACAAAACAAGGCGCCTTTGAGTTGTATATGCAACTACGAATCCAAAAAATAGTTTTACGTTGTTATGTCGTATTCAGTTGTTTCCAGACGGTGTCGGCCGCTCGGTGAATCGACTGGGAGCCGCGCGAACCGAGAAGGGCTTCCGCCTCGTTTTGAGCCTGTTCCCAAAGGGGAAGGGCTTTCTCAATCAACCGACGACCAGCCGCGGAGATTTCAAGCTGTTGCCGTCGACCGGACACCGCGCCGACACCCAGAAGCCATCCGCGATCTTTCATGCGATCCAGATTTCGGCTCAGCGTCGATTTCTCCATGTTCAGGGTGCCACAGATTTCACTGGGGGTTGCGGTGCCTTTCTTGGCCACGACCATCAGGACATTCAACTGACTGACCTTGATACCGAGGGGGCGCAACGCGTCATCGAAGATGCTGGTGATGGTTCGATTCAAGAGACGGATGCGCACGGCCAGGCACTCGCCGGCTATGCGATCAACCGCGTCTTCTACTGCGACCTTAGGGGTTTTGCTCTGTGTCTTGCTCATATACGTCCACCTCTATAGTTGTATATGCAACGAAATGGGCGTTCGTCAAGTGATCGGCCCGGATTTCCGCTAAACGGGCTGGGAATTTTCAGATCCAACCCGGTGGACCTGCTGTGCGGCCTTGTCGAAGACTCTTGAAGTTGCACCGCAATCAATGGGGGGCTGTTGGCTGGATGTGACTCTCGTGTCGGATTGAAGATGACTTCGTGCGTCGTTTTTGCCGAACATATAGTCATGATTATTGACGTTTTCTTCATTGAGGTTCGCAACTGTATTCGAGCCGATCTTACAAGAGTTGGAAATGTCGCGCGAAGTTGCGGATGTCGGGTGAATCCCTATCATCCTGCTCAAGGAATGGCTTTTGCTAGATACAGGGAGCAACGATCATGACAAAATACAATAACCAGTGCAGTCCAATGTCTGTTCTTCGCCACTTTCGTGCCGTTGCGTTGGTCGCATGTATTGGCTTGACGGCTGTTGGTTGTGCCAAGAGCAATCCGGTGGCCGGTCATAACCTGCGGCTGAATCAGGTCTATATGGGGAACATGGAGATCTCCGGCAACGGAAACCAGATTTTCGTGAAGAAGGGGTCGAACATCCCCAAGTTGTCGATCGCAGGTGATGTGAACACAGTCACGTTTGAAGATGGTGCGCTCGTCAATCAGATTGACATTTGGGGTAACTCAAACACGGTATCGATTCCCCATGACGTGACCGTTACTTCGTCCATCATGGGGCAGAATCAAATCATCTTCCGTGAAGAGGGTGAAGTTCTGAAGTTGGAAGAGGCCGACGAGTAAAGAGGTGCCGAGCACGCCACAAGCGCGTTGACACTCAATGTTCAGAAAATCGAATGGCACGTGATCGAGCAAATTTGCCGGTTACGTGCCATTTCCCGTACAGGGCTTCCGTGTTGCCTATCGGCTGGACGATAGTGAATCGACGTGCATGTGAAGCGTTAAGAGCCCTGTCGCTGGTCGCTCTTTTCGTCTTCGTTACGGCTACTCTAATCAAGAAAACTGCTTAGACTGCCGCACGTTCTTCGCGATACCATTCAACGAAATTCGCCAATCCTTCCGTGAGTTGCGTCTTCGGGCTGAAGCCGAGGTCACGTGATGCCAGATCGATGTTCGCGTAGGTCTGACGAACTTCACCGAGCGGCTGAGGTATCTTCTCGATGTTCGCCTTCTTGCCTGTTGCCTTCTCGATGTGCTCGATCAGTTCCATCACGGATACCGGCGAAGAATTTCCCAGGTTGTAGGTCTTGAGCCCGTCGCATGTTTCCGCTGCACGAATGACGCCGCTGACGATGTCGTCGACGTAAGTGAAATCCCGTTTCATGCTGCCGTCGCCATAAACGGTCAGCGCTTCGCCGTTCTCGATCATCTTGACGAATTTGTGGATGGCAAGGTCAGGGCGTTGTCGGGGACCATAGACCGTGAAGAAGCGGAGGCTCGTGATCGGCAAGTTGTAGAGGCTGTGGTAAGTCTGGCACAGCAATTCGCAGCAGCGTTTGGTGCAGGCATAGGGGGACTGCAGGCTTTCGATCGGATCGTCTTCCGAAAAGGGAACTTTCGCGTTGTTGCCATAGACGCTGGAGCTGCTCCCAAAGACGAACCGAAGATTCTTCCGATCTTTGCAGGCTTCGAGCATCACCGATGTGCCGCGGATGTTCGTGTCTTCGTAGCCCAGCGGGTCCTGAACAGACGGACGAACACCGGCCTTGGCGGCGAGGTGGATCACGACATCGATGTCGGAAACCAATGCCCTTACCGTTTCCAGGTCGCGGATGTCGCCTTCCACGAACTGGAAGCCCGCGTGTTGTTGGACCGCTTCCAGATTGAGACGCTTGACGGCTTCCTCGTAGAAAGGATCAAAGTTGTCGAGCCCGACCACCTGATGCCCTTGTCGAAGAAGTGCTTCACTGAGATGTGAACCGATGAATCCGGCCGCGCCGGTGATCAGGATGCGTGACACGGTAAGACACTCCCCATTGCGTGTAAGCCGGAAGATTACGGACTATTCCGCTTTCTTGCCCTTGTACAGGTTGCGTATGCGGTAAATCGCGTGCCCGCGACTGTCGTGATAGACGCGGACAAGCAGCTCAGCCATGATTCCGAAGAGCAGGCATTGTACCGTCAGGAACGCGAGCAGAGCACTCAATGACACGAGGACGTTGCGATTCAAGTGAAGGCCTTCCGGCTGTCCGAGATAACCAAATCGCTGACAGATGGCGACCAGGAGCACTGCCATCGAGCCCAGAAATGTTCCGAGTCCGAGTTTGCCGAAGAAGTAAAGTGGTCGATTCACGTAGCTGCCCATGAACTTCACGATGATCAGATCAAGGAGTACGCGGAAGGTCCGCTTCAGGCCGTACTTCGTCACGCCATGAATGCGCGGGCGGTGATTGACGACGACTTCGGTCGTGCGTGCACCATGCCATGCGGCCAGGGCAGGCAGGAATCGGTGAAGGTCACTCGACAAGCTGACATCTTCGATCACACTGCGCCGGTATGCTTTCATGGTGCAACCGAAATCGTGGATATGGACCCCGGTGATACGGCTGATGATCCAGTTGGCGATCTGCGAGGGGACGCGCCGCGTCCACATTTTGTCTTTTCGGTCTTTGCGCCACCCGCTGACAATGTCGTATTCCGGCGGTCCGTCGATTGTCTTTAGCAGCAACGGGATGGAGTGCGGGTCGTTTTGCAGGTCGCCATCCATCGGAACGATGATGCGGCCGTTGCTCTGGTGAATACCGGCAGCCATGGCGGCCGTTTGTCCGAAGTTGCGTCGAAGCTCGACGACCGTCACCTTGTCATCGCGGTTGGTGACTTTGAGCAGTTCTTCACTGCTGCGGTCTCGACTTCCGTCATTGATGAAGATGATCTCGTAGTCCAGCGCTTCGCTTTCGAGGACTTGCTTGAGCTCATCATAGAGTGGCGCGATGTTGTCCTCTTCGTTGTAGATCGGGATGACAATGGAAATATCACATGTGGGCGTACGGTGCTCTCGCGATTCGGGGATCGACAAGGGCTCCACCTCCCTACTTTTCGATGCATCCAACGTCGTTTGAAGTTGCGCCATGGCTTACACTCGCTTCTCAACTGTCTGCTGCACGGTGACGGGGGACATCCACGCCCAGGCGAACATCATGCCGGCCAACCCGACCTCCGTTATTGTCCACGTCAAGCGGAGCAGCAGTGCCGCCAATACTACCGAACTTTCTTCATGAAATGAAGTCAGGACGTAGATGATGATCAGCTCACGTACCGCCATTCCTGACGGGGCTATGATCACGAGGAATCCGGCTGCCGTGGCGAGTGCAGCTGCACCCGTCCAGGCCATCGCGTTGGCGGTGGTCCAATCGGCGGCGCCGACGGCGTGACCCGTACACCAGGCGCTGATACCGAGCATCAGCCAGCCGGCAACCGGCAGCAGCAGCGAGCTACGGTACTTGCGGGCCGGTATTCTCGGTCTGTCCTTGCCGAAGGGCATGCTGACGACTTGTGAAATCCGATCGAACACCCAGGGGTGCGTGAGTCCGAACAGGCCTGTGGCAAGGCCAAGTGATCCCAGCCAGGCCGGCCAACCACCAGGGAAAGAGTAAAGCAGGCTTAGTGCTGCCACGGTGGCACCGACGGCCATCATCGTGACGGTTTCCGAGAGAACGGAGAGCCCGACGGTCAGGCGATCCTCTTTACCTCCCGGCAGCATGCCCGTTCGCAGCACGACGACCATGGCCTTCCCGGGTATGTATTTGCCGAGCGTGCCCGCCGCATAAGCACGAAACGTATCGATGAAGCGGCTCCTCATGCCCAGATTTTGAAGCAGACGCCACCAATAGCGACCAAAGAGGAACTGTCCGGCAGCGTAAGCGAGCGCAGATAGTGCCACCCAGCCGACACGCAGCGACTCTACTTTGTTCTCCTGCCAGCTTTGATACAAGTCTCGGACGTGGCCCCACAAGAAGAAAAGCAGGACGGCAAGGATCGTGTACTTCGCCACACGGAACGCCAGCTTCTTGCCTGCGTTTCTTCCAGATGGCGGCGTTGTCGATTGATCCATGGATAGCTGTCGTTTCAGTCGCTGGGTGCCGGCGTCTCTTGACCAATGGGGCTTACGATTTCGATGGCTTCCGCCGATGATTCGGTTGTTCCCGGCATCGTACGGACGATCGCAAAGCGATCGATGATCTCGTTATCACCTGTCACTTGCTGGAACGATAACGCCTCAGCCGTGACATCGACAACCGTAAAACTGAAAACCGTGTTGTCATCTTTGACAATGAAGTCCGGCTTCGGTCCTGCGTAAGGCTGTAAGTCTGCGCCACCGGCTCCGGTCGTGATGTAGATGGTTCCGGTACCGTCAGCGGTTGCTTCGCCGTTTCGCATGGGAAGCGTCCGCTCATACATATGATTATGACCGGTGAGGACAAGATCAACGTTCATCTCATCGATCGCGGGAATGACCACGCTGCGGATACTTCCCAGCGGCGCGTTTTTGCCATGCGTGAACGTTGCATGGTGGAAATAGACGACCGTCCAGCGGCCATCTGCATCTGCCAGTGTCCGTTTCATCCACGGTACCACGAAGTTGCTCAGCGCGCGAAACGTCTCATTGCTGTCGATGCACACAAATCGCACGTCACCGAAATCAAAGTAGTAGTGCCTCTCCGGGATGGTTCCTTCGGGTCCGTTTTCGGGAAGCGTGAATTCGCCAAGATAGGATGCGCCGTGATCGTAGTAGTAGTCGTGGTTTCCAATCGTCGGAAAGACCGGGATGTCTTTGATCATCTTCCCATACGGACGATAGAATTTCTGGGGATAATCGGCGTAATGACCTCTTGGATAGACGACGTCACCGGTGTGGACCAGGACACGCGGACTGTACCCCGCCATACGCTCTGCGACCGCGCGTTGACCAGCCTCGGCCGAGCCGCTGTCGCCGAACGCAATGAACCGGAACGGTTCACCGCGCATGGGGGGCAGTAAGACGGTGCCGCTGGCTACGGGTTGCCCTGCTTGTCCTTCGAATTCATCGAGTTGATAGTGACATGGCACGCCCGCTTGAATGCCGTCGATGCGCGCGGTGCATCGATTCAGTTCGCCACAAACAGACTCGACACCGATGCGTGTTTGTTGGATCGGTCGCTCTCCCTGTTCCGGGATGTGTCCCAGCGTGTAGCTCACCCGGACGACGGCGTCGGGGTCGGACTGTCGCCAGGCAACAGTAAAGCCATTTGCAGACGTCGCTTGGATCATGGGGCCCGTTAGCAGCGGTTCGCTTCCCTGTTGGAAGGAAACGGGTGTGATCCAGAAGGCAACAAAACCAATGATCAACAGGATAAACAGGAGCAGCTTCACGGTTGACCTCCCGTTGCAGGAGTAGTGTAGGGTGCCGATGCTAACCAGACTCACCAACGAAGAGCCTGGAATGACTATCAACGGTTACCATCAAGTCTCCGCGCATCAACGGGTCTTGTCGCAGGCTCCCCAAAGCCCCGGAGTCATCCCGTGCCGCCGAATCTACAACCAGTCAATGTTGCCGGCTTGCAGTCGACCGCGCGCTCGCCTGATGCTGTCACCGTCTGCAGAAATCGCCTGATCGTCAAAGGAAAGATTATAGCTGTCGTGGAGACTCGAGCAATCTCGGTAGACCATTGTGATGCGTTGTAACTGCGGCCACATGGTAGCAAATGCGTCATCGGAATTGGTTTGGCTGGTGATCTATTCTGCGTTATCGCATCTCGCGTTCTGAGAAGATCTTCGAGAGCTTCGTAGCTACTCTCCGAATGGTCGCCACTTTCAGGTTTCCGGTCTATCAATGATCTCGATAGGCTCGCTACTCTTCATGCGGGGAAGAAGATGGAAATGAATTGCTGTCTCCTCCAGGCCCTATAAGCCACATGGCCAACCTGCATGCGAGTCCTGTAAGTTCGGCTCTGATGATGACGGATGTGTCGCTTTTCGACGAGGCATTGTCGCCTTCGGTCTTAAGCGATAATCGTCTGCGATTTGCTTCGTACAGTAAGAACGGTAAGCCACTGCGGCGCGCCGCGATTTCGTGAATCGCCGGGCCGTAAGTCCTGGTTTTGATTGTCGATAATCGTTGTACGGGAAGGAGATTGGCTGTGCCTCGACAGGGCCGCCTCCCGACATCGGGACTCTCCACGCGACTGCTCAGACCTTGACGCCTACGTTGTGAGATGACGCCCATGCGAATTCGCCAACACATGACGACCATCATCGCCACCTGCACATTCCTCGGGATTGGTTTGGCCTTTGCCCTGGGTTTTTCCTATCAGATGCTGGCCGCACAAGCCCGATCGCTTCATGAGGATTCAGGTACGGTGAGCGATGTTGGGCGTTTGGCTAAGGACTCTGAACAGTGGATCACGACGGTCAACATGGTTGTCGAATCGGGGCAGGCGTACTTGCTTGAGGGGGCAAAGGCACTGGCCAATCAACTTCATGCGTCCATGGATGCCATGGAGGAACGAACGTTGATTCAGGAGTTTCCTGATCAATGGGCCAGTGTCCGTAACGGCATTTCCGAGATCGGTGGTTTGCTTGGTGAATCTGAAAAAGTGATGACCGGCAACGCTGATGGTGACTTGCAGATGTTGGCCAGCAGCGTGGGGTCGTCAGCAGAGTCACTTCAGACGGCTCTGGGAGAATTGAGCACATCTACGGAACAACTGGCTGGCGAGCGACTGGCTGGTTTTGATATGCAGCGACAGATCGTGCACCTGATGGCTTGCTTCTGTAGCGGCGCCTATCTCCTGGTCACCTTTGGCTTCTGGCGATGGACGCGTAAAAACCTTGTCATTCCAACTGAGTTGCTGGCGGCGGAAATCAATGAGGCCATTGAGAAAGACCAACCCTTGTCGGAATATGATTTCGGCCCACCGGAGCTCCGTGAGATAGCGGGTCGTTTCCGGCAACTGGCAGAATCGGTAGATGAAAAAGTCTCATGCCGCACCTATGAACTCGAAGTGCAACAAACCGCAACCGAAGCGTTGAATCATGAGCTATCACAGATCAACGAGTTACTTGAGTCAGTGCGCCATGATGCTGATGCTGCGTTCCGCGCGAAGAGTGCATTCCTTGCGAATATGACCTCCGATATTCGAAATCCCACGCAGGACATTCTGAATGTTTGTGATCGACTGACGCAAGATGTTGCCGATGTTGATCAGGCGTCGGTCTTCCTGGATTCGGTACGTCAGAACAGCGAAACACTCCTGCACGCGATTGATGATCTGCTCATGCTGTCGAGCATTGAGTCCCAGCGAATTGTCATGAATTATGCGCCGTGCGACCTGGAAGACGTCATGCGCCGCGTGATTGCTGATGTTAAACCGCATGCTGATGCCAAGGCTTTGGCATTTGAGGTTGAGGCTGACGAGACACTTCCACCTATGCTGCACAGTGATGCCGATCGCCTGCAGAAAGTGCTCTTTAATGTTCTAATGAACGCCGTTGAACATACGGAGCAGGGTAGCGTACGCTGTCACGTACAGATGATGGACGATCAAGCCGTTCCGGCCGTCGCCTTTGATATTCTGGATACAGGCGTCGGTTATCCCGAAGACGCTGTGCATCGAGTGTTCGAACCGTTCTCAGCGGGTGTGTCCTGTACCTCCAGTCAGCAGGGCGAATTCCAGGCAAGCCTGTCGATGGCGACGAGTCGGAAACTGGCGCAGTTACTCGGAGGCGATGCCTTTATCATCAACAGTGAGCTTGGTGTGGGTACGCATACGCGAGTCGTGGTGGCCATCGATCCCATGGGTGAGCTGGCAGGTTCGGTAACGCCCCGAGTTCGACTACCGGAAGAGTTGATGGATGAAGGGGGCGAGGGCAACGATCCATGCTCGCTTCAAGGCCTGCATGTCATGTTGGCCGATCAGAGTCCGACGGTCCGTTCGCTCGTCTCGTACATGCTTGCACAAGAAGGCGTTTTCGTAGAGACGTTCGACTCGCCTGAACTAGCGTGTCACGAGGCGATGCAGCTACGTGATACCGATCAGGCCTTTGATCTACTTCTGCTTGATATGGAGATGCCTGTGGAAGGGAGCCGCGATCTCGGCGAGCGTTTGCGCGACCTGGGATATCGGGGCGTGATTCTTGCTTTGGTCTCTGGTGATGTTGATCACTCGGATATGTACCAGGACCTGGGTATCAACGATGTGATTGTCAAACCGATTCAGCGTGAGACGCTGTTGAACAAGATCCGGTACCAACTGGCACCCGCAGCCGAGTAAGAGGGCTTGCCGGCTGTCCCCAGGTGTACGTGTTTGGGGAGTGACAATCCAGAGGCGTTGGCTGCCTGCTGAATAATGGCATTATTCAGTGCATGTGATTCTGCTTGCGTGCCACGCTGGAAGTACCTGTCCGGCGTGACCGAAAAATCTACTTGCGTGCGACGCTGGTGCCCGGCTTGTAGCCTACCCCTCATGGGTAGGCGACCGGAAGTAGC
>JBMYUM010000152.1:0-9387 GCA_049605375.1 Phycisphaerae bacterium
TGAAGGGCCTGCAGGACCAGCACAGTGACCTCAGCCACAAGATCAGCAAGCTGTTCTGGACCGGGGCCGGCGCGATGACGATCATCGCCGTGCCGATGAACCCGATCACAATCAGGTCACCGTGCAGGCTCTGAACGGTCCAGCCAACTGCGGCGAGAACAAGAACAAAGAGAACCCTCAGCACGGTCATGAAGACTGCGCCGGCACGATCAACTGTTTCGGTGGGACCGTAGGATCTCAACATGTCCGAACGCATACAGGTACCTTCTGAGGAGGTGGTCTGGGAATCCAAGGGAGGTCAACGTTGCCACCCGGAACCAGCTACCGACGTCTTCAGTCGAGTATAGCGATAGAAATCCCGGCATCAAACGGACACGACCATGGTCCGTCTGACACCGGGGCTGCGCGTGAATTCATGGCCTGTCGAAAAGAAAGGCGTCCACGCAACTGTTGCATGAACGCCTGATAAAGCCACTCTGCTCTGACAACTGCGGGCGACTGGACATCCTGGTCCGCGCCCTATGGGTTTGCCTGAAACCCCTGACTCACGATATCCGAAGCGGTCTTCTGGAGTTCCAGAACAAGGGAGTCACCAGGAACATCCGCCAGTGTCGCGCTGAAAAGTGATAGCGCATTCTCGGGTGAGGCCGAAGCAAAGTGCAGGTAACCCAACAGGAACTTCGCTTCCGTATCGGTTGGATTTTCGACCAGATACACCTGCAGATTTCGCATGTGTTCCAGGAAGACCGATTCCGCTGGATAGATACTTCGAACATCGATCGGATTCGCAATCAAGTCCGGTGACACAGCAAGCGCACGACGAATGCCGATTGCGGCTAGACTGTAGTCGCCCAATGCGAATTGCCCGACGCCATAAAACAGGCGCGGATAGCCATTCGTTTCATCCGACATGATGGCCGCGATGTAACTGCGCAAGGCTTCGCGGTAATCACCTTGATTGAAAGCCGCATTCCCCAGATCGAGAAGGTCCGGCTCGCTCTGCGCCAGGTCCTCCAACGAAGGTGGTCCGGCAACGGCCGTATCAGTGACCGGCGGTGCTTCCAGTGTTGTCTGCGGCGACTGAACCGGAGCCGCATCGAAAACCTGGGCCGGCTGAGACTCAATGACCACAGGCGACTCGCCCGTCTCATAGATCACGGTTGTCTCGACAGGCGGAGCCACGGGCTGCTCCAGAACCTCCGTCGTGTTGTTGATGATCGTGATATCCTGATCGTAGTCATATTCAATGTCGTCCAGACCAAAGCCCGGGAAAACACTGACGCCGCCCACGAATCCCGTCACGAAGGGCGAATAGTAGTCGTACGCCACAACGGGAGGAACATACGGCCGGCAATAGGCAAAGCGGTTGTACCGAGGCCTGAAGAAATTGCATCGACGGTACGGCGCCCAGAACCGATTGTGTCGTCGGAATCCGCGATCATGACGAACGACACCGTGTCGACCGAAACCGTGTCGACCGAAACGATCATGTCGAACACCGCGATCGTAGACGTTGGGATCCCGCAGTCCATACAAATGGTCAACACGGGCCCCGCCCAGGTGATTCACACCCGGCGCGATCAATCCTTGACGAGGGTTCGTCACGACGAAACCACGTCCCTGGCGACCACTGTAGGTGCGATTGAAATTTCGAATGCCACGTCCACCGCGTGTCTGAACTTCTCGCGCGGGACGCCCATCCAAACCAGGCGTCACGATCGTGGTTCCCCGGCGGCTACCGGACGCAAAGGTGTTACTGGTACCGCCTTGCCGCCCCCGATTACCACGTGCATTGTTGGGCGCATTCGATCCACGGAACGTGCCCGGTGCCTGTGCACGACGCACCCCACCTTGCGGTCGTCGAACCTGTCGCGGCGTCGTGATCGAGCGACCCGGTGACAAAGACTGGCTCGGTGACAACGATCGGCTCGGGCCGCGATTGGCCTGTTGTGCCGGCTGACGCGCAGACGGCGCACGGCTCGGCTGCGTAGAACTACCTCTGGCCGATCGCGTGCCTCCGTTGGCATTTCTGCCGGTCGACGGGCGAACGCCCCGGTAGGTACTGCGGGGTGTCACGCTGCGTCCCTTCCTACCACGACCTTGCGTTGCACGGGGCGCGACGCGTGGCGATGATCCTCGCGCGCTTCGCGGCGCTTGCGGGCGAACACTGCGTTGAGAGCGACGGGCGCTGCTACCGCCGGACGAACTTCCGCGGCCGCGCGTGCTTCGTGCTTTTCTTGAGGAGCCACTGCTTCGGCGCGGTGATGCAGACCGACGCGCACCGCTCGACCGACGAGCGCTACTCGATCGTCCGGCCGACCGCCGAGACTTACCCGTACTGCGCGGCTTGCTGTAACTTCGGGAACGTCCGCCACTTCGAGCTTTGCCCGACGATCCGCGTGACTTGCCGCGATAGCTGCTGCGTTGCCTCTTTCCGGCCCCGTGGGCCGTTTCCGGAAGCATGCAGAACACGGTCAGCAAGCTCATGGCGAGAACGGCTATCGTTCGGGTTCGGTAACTGTGCATGGCAAATCTCCCGTGAAGGTACTACGGCCCTCAAAGTATTAGCGGTGAAATAGTTCACGGCTGTTAAATTATGTGCTCCCCACCCTCAGAGTTCAAGTAATTTGTGGTACGGAACCGCCCTGCTCAAAGTACCACTGCAAAATCTGGCGATTCGCGGTGGGCAGCGCAGCCTGGCCTCCTCTATCACGGGCTTGCCTGGGGGGCTATTCCAAGAAAAGGGAGCTGAAGCAAGTTCTCAATGGTGTCCGCCGACCTTTCATCACTACCGTCAAAAATGCGTTTTTCCCTTTTGATCCATATCGCTGGGATTCCCACGTCCCGGGCACCGGCTATATCGCTTGCCAGCGAGTCTCCGAGGTGGCAGCATCGTTCGGGCCGAACCCCCATCACACGCAGGGCTTCCTGGAAGATGATGGGATCGGGTTTGTAGCTGCGTGTGGACTCTGAGCAGACCACGGCGTCGAGTGGCAGGTCGTGATGGGCTATGGCGGCGGTCAGGTGTTCAAGGTCGGCATTGGAGACACAGCATACCGGACGCTGAACCCGTTCGAAAAACGCCTTCACTTCGGGTTGAATGGGTGGTTTTCGCCAGTAGTCATCGAGGATCGCCAGGATCGGCTCGTCATCAAGCGACGCAACGGGAGCGAAATGCCGGACGGCCTGATGGAGGCTTTCCACCTCACATTCGTAGAGGGTTTTGAAATCGCCCTGATTGGAGGCGGTCATGGCCCTGAAGAAGTGCTCGCTCCACCGTTGGGCGAATTGGTTCGGCGTGAGTGGAAGCGATAGTTGGTCGATGACTATCTGGGCGGCTCGCAGGACGGCGTCGAGATCTCCCGAGGTGATCGTCCCGTAAAAGTCGATGAGGATGACATCAGGATTGTGCATGTGCCCGGGTGGTCCTTTCCGGCTCGTTGTATGCGCTCGATTTGGCGGCTTTGATTGGTTGCGCCCCATTGATTTTCAGCAAGGGTGCCCACATGATGCACGCCCTGATAAACACGATGTAAGGAGTCTTATCGTTGTCTGTGCCATATAACAAGCGAACGCACCGATGCGGGGAGCTTCGTGCTCCTGATGTCGACAAAGAGGTCATTCTTTCCGGTTGGGTCAACAGCTCACGCGATCACGGCGGTCTGACATTCGTCGATCTGCGCGACCACACCGGCTGGACACAGCTGCGATTCGACCCGGCGACTAACAGCGCGGCTCATGAAGTCGCCCGTGCGCTTCGCAACGAGGATGTGGTCACGGTCCGCGGTAAGGTCCTCAGCCGCGGCGAATGGGTCAACCCCAAGATTCCTACGGGTGAGATTGAGATTGAGGTCGACGAAGTCGAACTGCTCAGCAAATGTGACCCGCTGCCGTTCCAGGTGAACGACGAATTTGATGCCAACGAAGATCTGCGTTTGCGGTATCGCTTCCTGGATCTTCGCCGTCAGGATATCCAGAACGTGTTTCGGATGCGTGACCGCATTGCGCATGCTATTCGTACGTTCTTCCACGAGCACGACTTCATTGAAATCGAAACACCTTTTCTGACCAAATCAACACCGGAAGGTGCCCGTGACTATCTTGTGCCTTCGCGTGTTCGTCCGGGCGCGTTCTACGCGTTGCCGCAGTCGCCTCAGATTTTTAAGCAGCTGTTCATGGTGTCAGGTTTTGACCGCTATGCACAGATCGTTCGTTGCTTCCGTGACGAGGATCTTCGTGCCGACCGGCAACCGGAGTTCACGCAGCTCGACATGGAAATGGCCTTCGTCGATCAGGAAGACGTGATGTCCATCGTCGAAGGTTGCGTGCAGAAGATCTTCAAAGCAGCCCTCGATATCGACGTTCCCATTCCGTTCCCGCGTATGCCGGAAGCGGAGGCGATGACCCGCTTTGGAATCGACCGTCCGGACACGCGTTTCGGGTTGGAATTGCAGGACGTTTCCGACCTCATGGGCGACGTTGATTTCAAAGTCTTCCGTGAACCCCTTGATCAGGGTGGCGTTGTGAAGTGCATCGTTGCCAAGGGCGTGGGTGACACCCTGACACGGAAGATCACGGACGGCCTCCAGGACGAGTTGCAGGGTATCGGCGCCGGTGGCCTGCCGCTCACCAAGGTGGTGAAGGGCGACAATGGCGTTGAGTTCTCAACGGGGGTTGCCAAGTTCCTCCAGCCTGTTTGTGCCTCCGTCTGCGAACGCGTGGGCGCCGAGGCCGGTGATACGATTTTCTTCATGCCGGGCACCTTCGCTGACGTATGCAAGTATCTTCACCACCTGCGTACGCGGCTGGGGGCGATGCTGGACCTGATTCCGGATGACAAGTGGAATCTGCTCTGGGTTGTTGATTTCCCACTGGTCGTCTGGGACGAAGAAGAACAACGTTACTTCAGTGCGCATCACCCTTTCACCGCCCCCTTTGATGAGGACATCCCCAAGCTGGAATCGGCACCGGGAGAGGTGAGAGCCAAGGCGTATGACCTGGTCTTGAACGGTACGGAGATGGCCGGCGGCAGTATTCGTATTCACCGGAGCGACGTCCAGCAGAAAGTGTTCCGCATGCTGGGCATTGATGACGAAGAGGCGAAGGCTAAGTTCGAGTTCCTTCTCGACGCGTTGAGATTCGGCGCGCCACCGCACGGTGGTATCGCATTCGGTCTCGACCGCTGGGTGATGATGCTGTCGAAATCTGAAAGCCTGCGTGACGTCATCGCGTTCCCGAAGACGCAGCGTGCGGTCTGCCCGCTGACGAACGCACCTTCAGAAGTTGATCCGCGTCAGCTCGACGAATTGTTCCTGGCAACGAAGCCACTGCCGAAGAAGTCGTAAGTCGATTTCCTTCTTCGAATCGAAACTCAGGATGAGTCTCCATGTCGACCAATGATCGAGCCCTGGCAGCGGTGATGCCCGGACAAGGTGCCGAGGTTACGCTGCAAGAGCTTCCTTTGCCGGAACTGGAACCGAACTCCGCACTGATGCGGGTCGAATTCAGTGAGGTCTGTGGTACGGATGTCTATCTGCGCGACAGCCTCCTGGCGGGTGTACCCTATCCGATTATCCCGGGCCATGTTTCCGTTGGTGTTATCGACAAGCTCAGGGGACAGATGGTCGACGCTAATGGTCGTGCGTTCAGTGAAGGTGACCGCGTGACCTTTCTTGACGTTCACGGTACATGTCACGAATGCTGGCATTGTACGGTTGCCAAGGCATCCACGCGATGCCCGCACAGGAAAGTCTACGGCATTACCTATGGTGTCGACGATGGCCTCACGGGCGGATGGTGTGACTACTTGTACCTGAAGCCAGGTGTACGGGTCATCAGTATGGATGGTGTGGATAGTCATACGTATATGGCCGGTGGCTGTTCGCTTCCGACGGCGCTTCATGCGGTGGAACGTGCTGACATCAATCTTGGGGATACCGTACTGATTCTTGGCGCGGGTCCGGTCGGCTTGTCGGCCATCGGTTTCTCGGTTCTTCGTGGGGCGGCACGCGTCTTGTGCATCGGTGCCCCAGCGCACCGCCTCGAAATCGCGCAAGCCATGGGCGCGACGGCCACGCTGGATTTCACCTCCTGTGATATGGCGGCACGGATGGACTGGGTCATGTCGCAAACGCATGGACGTGGTGCCGATGTGACCATCGAGTGCACGGGGGCGCCGTCGGCCGTGACGCAGTCAATGCAATTCACGCGTGATGCCGGTCATGTGTGCGTCGTTGGGCAGTACACCGATCATGGCGAGGTTGCGTTCAATCCACACCTTGATCTGAACAAAAAGCACCTGGACGTTGTCGGCTGCTGGGGTTCAGACTACTCACACTTCCATCGTGGCGTGGATATTCTCCGCATGGAGGCCGCCAAGCAGATCTGGTCGGCGGTGAAGCTGGAATCGTACAACCTGTCACAAACCAACGAAGCGCTCGCAGCGGTGGAACGTGGCGATACCGTGAAGGCTCTGATCACACCGACAAAGTAAGTTTTTCGTCGGTAGACGGCCATAGCGATTTGCGGACCTTGTTTCCCGATCGACCACAATTGTAGCGCAGGGGAAAGGATTTCTCTTCTGCGTACCCCGATAACCCACCACCAACTTCGCTTGATCACAATTCAGGGCGATAGACATAGCGAAGAGTCGCATGCTTCGCCCACGCCGGTTTTGTAGAGTGGATAGGGTAGATTCCTGCCCTTTCCATTTGAGTACAAATCTCGGCCTCGGCGTGGAAGGCCCCGTTTTCTTCACCGGAGTTGTTTGCGCCATGAAGTTATCTGCTCTAAGTGATTCTACCATGCACCGTTCCCTCTTTGTCGGAATTGGTCTCCTCCTGCTGGGCATGTCTGTTCTCGGCTGCAGCACGGATACGATCACGGCTCCCGTCAGCGCCATGAGCGATGACGACGACGTCATTACGATTGAAGGGACAAACCTGGGTAGTATTCGAGGTAAGAGCTACACCATTCCGTTCAGCGATGCCGGTGTGGTCAATCTGGAAGCAGGCAGCAGCGTCTCGACATCTGCCCCGCTACGACTCTTCGAATTTGAACCTGCCGAAACGCCGGATTCGGGTGTTTTCACGATTACGAACGCCATGGTTTCGTTCGAACGCACTGGCGATATCCCACTTCCCCTGTTCGGAACCGCAACCGTTCGACTCTCACTTGCTTCCGGTATTGAAGATGATGCATGTGACGACGCGAAACGCGTGGCAGAGGTCGATGTTCGGCTGACGACCGGTATTGCCAGTATTCTTGATGGGGAGACGATCCTCACCGATCCCGTACTTGCATCACTCGCCGGCAACGAAGTGACCGTTTGTGTTGAGGTTGAAAGTGATTTCGACGGCACCATGAACCTCAGTGCTTTTGAAGTTGCGTTCGACGGTGGCGAGAGCATCCCGACGCTGCTGCTGACCAATGATTCCTCCGAAGAGATCAGCCTCCTCGGTCCAGGGGAGTTGTTTGGGCCCAACACCGCGCTGCAACCGGGTGAAACAAGGCTGGTCACGGCCGAGGGCGCAACCGATGCCATCACTGTTCGTGCGGGCCTGCTTTCTGAAGGACTTCTCGAATCCGGCTCCTGTCCCGCGCCGACTGGTCGAAATTATGTGGGCACGGTCAGTTGGGACGGTACCGCCTTTGTTTGCAGTGTCGAAGAAGATCCTCCGCTAGATGTCGATGATTCGACGCCTGAAACCATACAGGTTCCGCTGTACAACCGATTTGGTGACGCAGCCCTGGCATCCCCCACCAATACCATTGACGGTGTGGACTACGCGGTCAATCGCGTCTTCAAAGCCAGCTCAACCGGTGAAGATGACGAGGATGATCTTCTGATGGATCTCGACGTAAACGCACTGGGTTTGCGGCAGGTCGAGACAATTTACGTGGCGACCTACAGTGATTCTGTACCGGACGTGGCGAACGGTACGGCTGTTGCCACGTTGCGCGTATCATCTCCAGGGTTGTCTTCGCGAGAAGAGATTGCATTGACGCTGGGCGAGCAGACAGCTGACTGGTCACATGATCGACCGGAACATACCACAGAACTCGGTGGTGCACGTCACGACAAACCACGCTCGCTCTATACCTTTGACACCAGGTTGGATTCCGACAGCGACTACACGGGGGCCGTCTACGGCTTCACCGTCACCCTGGATCCACCGCGTAATGTCACAACCATCAGCTTGTCTCTCGCGGACGCAGACGCTCTGGGCGAACGAGATGCCGCCATGGCAGGATTGTTCGGTCAGGCTATTTCGGCCATCACGCTGGAGGGACCGCCGGTTGCCGCATCGACGGATACTGGGACTGGTACCGAAACCGACACAGGAACTGAAGGAGGAAGCGATGAAGGGGACGGTGATGAGACCGATCCCGATCAAAGTGATGATGAAGCGGATGAAGATGACCCTGTTGCAACGGGTACAGCGTCCGGCACCGTCACTGATGCGACGTCTGGCACGGCGTTGAGCGGTGTATCGGTGGTTGTCGATAGTGGTACGCCCTCGTCAACGACGGAAGCTGACGGAAGTTACTCGTTCTCCGATCTCACCGTCGGCACTCACACGATCACGGTCACTCGCCCGGGCTATGTTTCCATCACCACGACGATTGTCGTCTCTGCGGATAACCCGGCCACAACTGAGTTCGAGATGTTCGCTGCCGGTACGGTCACAGGAACCGTTGTTGATGCTCAGAACGGAAATGGTCTGGAAGGCGTGACCATTGCGATTTCAGGAACCACTACCACCACAACAACCAACGCCGACGGTGAATTCACGTTTACTGAAGCTCCCGAAGGCGAGCGGACGTTGACCGCATCACGCACGGGCTATGTATCTGCGACCGTCCCTGTCACCGTCGATCCAGACAATCCTGCGGAACTCTCCGTTGGTTTGCTGGCCGTGGGCGGTGGTGGAAGTGGCATTGCCGTGACACTGGCATGGAGCGAATCGCCCCGCGACCTCGACCTCCACATGTCGGGTCCGGACGGCAGCGGTGGACGTTTCCACATCGCCTACTACGCGTTGAGTCCGGTGGACCACGGTTCGCTCGACCTGGACGATACCAGTTCCTTCGGTCCGGAAACCGTCACCGTGACTTCGATCAACGATAGTTACGTTGCCGGCGACTACCAGGTTTGGATCCACAATTTCAGCAGTGAAACCGGTTTTGATACGTCCGGGGGTATCGTGACGCTCTATGCCGGGGGCCAGCAGTTCGCACAGTTCCTGGTCGAAGATGCGACCGGCTCGGCAACCGATGACATCTGGCGAGTTGTTTCCTTCACGATCGACACGGAGGGCACAGTCACCGCCACGAGTGAACTCCAGAGCTTCACAACCGGTACCGCCCAGTCCGAATTCTAGCCAG
>JBMYUM010000153.1:0-9363 GCA_049605375.1 Phycisphaerae bacterium
GGAAGCGAACAAGCTGACCAAGCTGATCCCGAACGACCTGAAGATGACGCTTGACAAGGCGATCAAACAAGAGCCCGAGCTGAAGAAGAAATTTGAGACCGATGATCAGGTCAAGAAGATCCTTACGATCGGCAAGAAGCTCGAAGGTGGTGCCCGGAATGCGGGCGTCCATGCGGCCGGTGTCGTTGTGGCCGACAAAGACCTCACCAACTTCCTGCCACTCTACAAGGCACCGGGTCAAGATACGATCGTAACGCAGTTTGATGGTCCGACAGTCGAGAAGGTCGGGCTTCTCAAGATGGACTTCCTGGGCTTGCGAACGCTGACCACATTGGAGCGTGCGCGTCAGTTGGCCATGCAGAGTTCGGGCGAGAATATCGAACTCAACGACATTCCGCTTGATGATCCCAAAGTGTATGAGCTGTTTGCGCGCGGCGACACAAAGGGGATTTTTCAGTTTGAATCGGGTGGCATGCGTGACGTGCTGCTTCGCATGCGTCCCAACCGGATCGAAGACCTGATTGCGGCGAACGCGTTGTATCGGCCTGGTCCGATGGAGTACATCCCGGACTACGTCGCGAGGAAGCACGGCCAGAGTTGGACAACACCTCATGCCATCATGACCGAAGTGTTGGAAGAAACCTACGGCATCATGGTCTACCAGGAACAGGTTTCACGTATGGTGAATCGTCTTGGTGGTATCGAGTTGAAAAAAGCGTTTCGCCTGGCGAAGGCCATCAGCAAGAAGAAGACGGCCATGATCGACGCGATGCGCGAGCCGTTCATCGAGGGGTGTGCAAAGAACGGCGTCGCGAAGAAGGTGGCGGAAGAGGTCTTCGCCGACATCCTCAAGTTCGGTGGTTATGCCTTTAACAAGGCCCACTCCACCGGTTATGCCATTGTTGCATACCAAACCGGGTGGATGAAGACGTACTATCCGGTCGAATTCATGGCGGCCTTGATGACGTTTGAAATGTCAAGTACCGACAAGGTGGCCGAGTATCGCGAGGCGTGCGAACAGATGGGCATCTCGATTGAGCCTCCGGACGTGAACGTCTCTGAGTTTGACTTTGCGGTGGGGCGTGACCAGCCGGCGGAAGCTTCGCCAAAGAAGCTCGGCACGATTCACTTCGGGCTTGGTGCGATCAAGGGGGTTGGTGAAAAGGCTGTTCAGGCGATCGTCGCGGAACGGCGCGAAAAGGGACGCTACAAGGACATTTTTGATTTTTGCGAAAGGGTGGACCTGAGCGCCGTAAACCGGTCGACGGTCGATGCCCTGATTTGTGCCGGTGCTTTCGATTCCACCGGTGCCATGCGAAAAGCACTCGTTGAGATTCTCGAGTCGGCGTTGGCGTCCGGGCAGACGGCGCAGACGGATCGGAAGCGAGGGCAGATGTCGCTATTCGGTATGCCGGCGGCGGATGATGCTCCCGTTGAAGAAGGCCCGATGTTATCGACGGCTGAATGGACGGAGGCCGAGATGCTCGCGCGCGAGAAAGCTGTGTTGGGCTTCTATATCACGGCGCATCCGCTGGCATCGTGCGCACCGCTGTTAGAGACCTGCGCAACGGCATCGACCGTCGATCTCGTACGGTATGGAGACGGCGATCCTGTGGTGCTCGGCGGAATGGTTTCCAGCTTGCGGACGGTGATCGCACGCGGTGGGCGAAACCCTGGTCGAAAACTTGGTATTCTGACGATTGAGGATCTTGCCGGTCGCGTTGAAGGTATTGTCTTCCCGGATGATCTGGGAAAATACCAAGGTATGTTGGTTCCCGATTCTGTCATTTTCGTCCAGGGCGAAGTGGACCGAAAACGGGAAGAACCATCACTGCGTATAGAGAAAATCGTCTCGAAAGATCGGGTTCTTCCGGAGCTGACGAAGGCCCTGTTGATCGACATCGATGCGATGACCCCATTGGATCGCCTGATTTCGTGTTTCAATGCGCATCGTGGCAAGTGCCCCGTCTTTTTGAATGTCCCGACACAAGATGGGCAGGTGGCGCAGGTCGAATGCAATCCTCAGATGCGCGTGAGTTGCGAAGCGCCGTTTCTGGTCGAACTAGCGGAGTTGGTCGGTCTTGGGAACATTCGGCCGATTGGTCCCCGTCGTCGTGTGATTGCCGAACGTCTTCCGACACGGGAGGATCTTGAACGGCGTCAAGCGGAAGAAACCGCACGGATTGCCAGGGAAACGGCGGAGGCCCAGCAGCTTGAAGCCGGCGGGACTTCCAAGAGTCGGGAAGATGCCGGTTGGAGCCAGCAGGCGTTTCTGATTGATGGTGTCTGATCAATGAGAACGGAACAGCTGGCGCGAGCCTCCCACATCGAGTGCAGCAATCATGACAACGTTCGGTGATACTCCACTCTCGCGGGTTGGCATCATCGGTTGCGGTTATGTCGGCCTTGCGTTGGCACGCGAACTGCGGCAACGTGGCGTTTCCGTTACGGGTACCACTCGTGGGTCAACCGCGCCCGCCTCATTTCAAGAAGTCGGCATACAGCACGCATGCGTAGTCCTACCCAACGCCACTGGCCTTGAGGCTGCCCTTCACGGGTGTGACACGATTCTCTTTTGTCCTGGACCGGGCCGAGGTGCAGATTATGACGCGGTCTTCCACCAGGGGGCACAACAGATTTGCGAAGCGATTGATGGCAATGTCTGCCGACAGATTGTGTTCCTCTCGTCGACGCGCGTGTACGGACAGAATGCCGGCGAAGCGGTTGACGAAAGTTCGGATACATCGCTCGCCGACAGCAACGGGCAGGCCATCGTCCGTGCCGAGAATGTTTTGCTTTCGTGTCCTCGTCTGAAGTGCAATGTACTTCGCCTTGGCGGCATCCATGGGCCGGGACGTCGACTCATCGATCGTATTCAGGCGGCATCGGGTCAAACGCGGACCGACGGCCATGTGTTGGTCAACCTGGTTCACCTCGACGACATCGTCGCGGCGATCTTGTTGAGTTTTTCCCACGGCGATTCGGGAATTTTCAATATCGTAGATCACCAGGTAGAGCCCCGACGGGAACTGTACGATCGGATCCTGGCTGCAGCAGCGTTGCCGCCGGTACACTGGAAGAATGAGAGCCCGGCATACTGCGCCGGCACGTTGATCGGCAAACGGGTTTCCAGCCGGAAAGCAACGGACGAGCTGGGGTGGACCCCACGTGGCAAACGCGATTAGAGATTGCGTTGCCACCGTGAAAAAACACGGGTTGCGGCTGTCGCGCGGTGTTCAGCTCGCCTGCACGATTTTTAATCGAGTGATTGCAGAAAACCCTGCTCACGCAGGATCACGCCCAGCTCTTCCCGTTTTCGCGTAGCCGCGAGTCGTCGTGCCATCACCGAGGTCCAGCGTGGATCTTTCGGGTGAAGATCTCTTTCCTGATACCATGCCGACTGCACATCGTCATACTCCGCGAGCGGCTGCGCAAGGTCGGTGTCGGACGGATACTGATTCTTAAAGAACGTCGCCGATAGGGGAAGACGGGGCTTTGCGGTGGCGTCGTCATCCGGATACCCGATGCACAGGCCGGAAAGGGCGATGACATGTTGCGGTAATGCCAGTGCATCTCGGACGGCTCCGGGGTTGTTTCGCATGGCACCGATCATACATATCCCCAATCCGAGCGATTCCGCGGCAAGCGCCATGTTTTGCATGACGAGGGCGGCATCGATGATGGCTACGAGTGCCGCTTCTTCGGTTCCAGCGGCCGATGCATCACCATCATATTGCTGACAGCAAAGGACTAGTTTTCGAAGGTCTGCACAGATGGCTAGAAACGCCGCAGATTGATGGATCTGCTTCTGATCGGCGCAGAGTTGTGCGACTTCTGTTTTGAGTTCGGGACTTTCAATATGGATGACGGCGTATGCCTGCATATTGCTGGACGTCGACGCGCGTGTGCCGGCTGTTACGATGTTCTCAAGAACGCCTTCCGGCAATGGTTGATCTCTGAATGCCCGAACGGTGTGATGGGCCAACATGGTCGCCATTGCACTTTGGGACTGAGATGCCGCATTTTCGATCTCGGCAGTGGTTGGAAGATTGACATCGGGCATAGGGTCGCGTTCCTCTATCAGTGGATCTCGCACTGCCGCTAACCATGCGTGACGGCGCGGGTCTGTACACTTGTACGTTCGTGACACTTCGAAGTAGGATTGTAGTGGCATGAGCGAATTGATGGCAACGCTGTCCATCATGACGTATGGGGCATAAGGGGTGATGAATCAATGTATCGTATGAAGCACAGTCTTAAAGCTGGCCAGCTGCGCCAGGCATTCGTTGTTGGCCTGTTAGTCGTTTGGACGGGTTTCTCTTCCACTGTGCGTGGGGCCGACCCGATCCAAGGGAAGGTCGGGAAGATCGGCGACACCGAAGTGGTTACCGTGTGGGGAAGTCCTTCGCAAATGGGGGAAGCGCATGGTTACCTCCTGGCCGATCGGATCCTGGAAGTTGCCAGTGCACGCTTGAAAATGATGAGCCAGCAGGCTGAAGCGCCGTACGATCGACTTGCCGCGGCGCTCCTGCAGAGAGTCGAGATTTCTCCGCGGATCCGTGAAGAGCTCGGCGGTATGCTTCGCGGGGTCGAGCGGCGACTGGGCAAACCGGGACGCGTTGAGAGTCTCCAACGGTCCTTGACCTTGGATGATCTGATCATTCTGAACAGCGGCGATATGATTCGCGGCCTGGCCTGTTCAGGGTTCACGGTCTGGGGTGAACGAGCCGGAGACGCTGGTGTCTTGACTGCCCGCAACTTCGATTACGCTGTCCGTGAGATCCAGAGCCTGGGTGAGTGGATCATTCTGGTTCGTCGTCCGACGGGAAAGAAACAGGTGGCCACGGTTTCATTCCCAAGTTACCTCGGAGCGTTTACCGGTTGGAATGAAGATGGTGTCTGTACATTCATGCACGATGGATCAGGTGGAAGAGATCAGACGATCAAGAAATCGATTCCACTGGCGCTGATGCTGAAGGACCTCTTGGAAGACGCTTCAGCAGCAGAGGCGTTGTCGTTGGCCGAGAGCCAGCTTCGACGCGGTACACCCTCTCCGTTTCCCTACATGGCGCGTGTCATTTCACCAATCGCCAACAACTCGGGATCGCCGGTGCGCGTATTTCGTGTCGGGCCGGGCGAGTTTGGTGAAAATCCAGTCGGTGACACGGCGTGCATTACCACGAACCACTATGTCAACGAAGATTTCAGTGCGCCTCCACGTACACATTCCTGGAGCACATCTCGCTACACGAAGCTTGAACGGGGAATTGCTTCACCGGTTTCCTTGGAGGAATGTTGGAAACAGCTCGATGTGGTGTCCATCGCCGACTCCGGATTGGCGACACTCCATTCGGTTGTTGTTGCGCCAAGGAAGCGAGAGTTGCTCATGGCGATTGTTCAGCCTGGTCAAACACTTGAAGCGGCTACCAAACAGCGGCCGCAGCTTGTGAATTTTGATCAGTTGTTTTCACATTCGAATTAACATGGTCACGACGTCGACTTGCGCCGGACTGAGTTGCGTTATCGGCGTGAGTCTGTCCATACGTAAAGTCGCGACGCCCGTGTAGACGTGCACGATTCATTGTCGTACGGTGCAACCGACGAAGCATGCAGTGGCCAGGTAAGCAGTGGCTCGTCGAGCCTTCGTTCGTCGATGGCTCTTCCTGCATCGCTCTGATCATGCAGGCCGCCGGCACCGCATTCGCTTTCTGCGGTGGCACGGGATTTCCTTCCGCATTACCCCGACCGTCCCGTGCCATCGTTTTCCTTATGATGAATCTAGATGTCGTAAAGGTCCGGTCGACGATCATCGAAAATCGCCATGGAGGCACGAACAGCATGCAGCGTGTCCGGTTCCAGTGTCGTCGTGATCAACTCAGGTGCGTCGGGTGAGGCTTCCGCCAGCAGCGTTCCGTCCGGAGCAAGGATGCGACTGGAGCCGCCGAATTCCAGTGACGTATCGGTCCCCACACGGTTGGCGATGACGGCATACACCTGGTTTTCGACCGCACGGGCTACGGCGAGTGCTTTGAGGTGCGCGATGCGCGCGGAAGGCCATGCCGCGATCACGACCAGGCAATCCATGCCGTCCAGCGCGAGTGTACGTGCAAGTTCGGGGAATCGGATGTCGTAACAGATGATGACCCCGAATTTCAACCCGAACATCTCCACGACGGCGAGCACATCGCCGGATTCGAGATGATCCTCTTCGTTGACGAGACTGAATAGATGCGTCTTGTGGTATCGGCCCATCATCTGGCCCTGGTCGTTCGCGATGAAGGCGGCGTTGTAGACATGTGATTCCTGTCTTTCCGAGATACCGCAGATGACATGAACGCCGGCTTCTTGGGCGACTGCAGCGATGGTTTGAGCGGGGGTGCCGTCAATCGGGGATGCATGGGTCTTGATGGCATCCATGTCGTACCCTGTGTCGACCATCTCGGGGAGCACGACCAGATCGCACCCATTTCTGGCGGCCTCCCGAATACTCGCCGAAATCGTCTCAAGATTGTGCGATACCTGCCCCACCTGGCAGGCGATTTGGGCGACACCGATCGTGGGTTTGCTGGCACTCATCTTTCCGGACCTTTCGAGAGAACTGAATCCATGGGTCGATCTTGTTTGCGATTGTTTCAGAAACTTCAGCGAGCGACAACTCGCGACGGCCTTCAACCGGCCCAACAACGCGCCAGGTAGGGTCTGATTGGTCTCCGGGGCCGTTCGCCGATATAGTCATACAGGGAAGATGTCTGATGTTCTGTGGTCCGACGGTGGTAGCGGAGAATGGCACGGTGAAGGTTCTGCTTGCGAAATCGCGGGGATTCTGTTTCGGCGTCGAAGATGCTATTGAGATCGCAGAGGCGGCTGTGGACGAGCATGGGGCAGGTCGTGTTGTGGCGCTGGGGCCGGTGATTCACAACCGGCAGGTGGTCTCCAAACTTGAAGACGAGGGGCTCAGCCAATCTGGCGAACTCGAGCAATTGGACCCGGCAAGTCAATCGGTGTTGATCCGATCCCACGGGGCTTCCCCGGAGACCTTCGACAAGGCGGCATCTCTCGGCTTGAATGTGATCGATGCCACCTGTGTTCTGGTCAAGCGTGCGCAGAATGTCGTGCAGGAAATGCACCAGCAGGGCTATTCGATCGTCATGATCGGTGACGCCAATCACCCGGAAGTCAAAGGTGTCATTGCGTATGCACCAAATGTCACGGTTGTTGATGAAGATACGGATCTGGAAACGGCTTTGCCGTATCGCGAGCGGCTCGGTATTGTGGCGCAAACGACGCACGCACCGGAACACGTCGCCAGCATGATCGCCAAGATCTTGTGTCGCCCGTATCGAGAAGTGAAGATCGTCAACACCCTCTGTCTGGAAGTTGTGCACCGTCAGGAAGCAGCTGTTGAGCTTGCAGGCCAGGTTGAGGTGATGTTTGTGCTGGGTGGATTGCATTCCGCCAATACACGTGAACTGGCGCGTCTCTGCAAGGAGAGTGGTCGGGAGACGTACCATCTTGAGGGATGGATGCAATTCGAACCGGCCATGGCACAGGGAAAAACGGTCGCCGGTGTAACTGCCGGTGCTTCGACACCCGAGTGGATCATCAACGAATTCGTGGGAAATCTGGAGAAGTTTGAATCGAGTGCGTCTATCGAATAAGCTGGTGGTCGCGGGAACGTATATCCTAGATTCAAGTACGGGAGATTGTAGTCATGGGTGAACCGAAGCACGGCAACGCACCGATCGTCATTGATGAGACGGCTGGCAAGAAAGCCTACTGTATGTGTGGACACTCTGAGAATCTTCCTTACTGCGACGGTGCGCATGCCCGCGAAGGGGTCGAAGTGTCTCCCTTTGTCTGCGACGTCGCCGAAGATGGCAAAAAGGCCGTTTGCCAATGCCACAAGAGCGAAAATCTACCCTGGTGTGACGGTACGCACAGCAAGCTGTAGCCTCCACAGCCTCGTTCCCGGCGCGTGGCATGGATGGGTTGCAAGGATGGGGCTCACGGATTGGTCGCAAGGATTGCAGGATAGCGGGCCGAAATGGCAGGCTTGTTTCGCAGTCCCGAACACGCATCATTTCTGCTTTATCATCGTGTCCGGTCGAACGGTATGAAGGAACATGCTCGCCTGGGCGGTTAGGGAAGACCGAACGTGATGACGCTCGCAGTAATCTGGTGGCTGCTGTTCTTTACTGCGCTGGGGCTGTCGATTGGCAGCTTCCTGAATGTCGTCATTTACCGGCTTCCGATGGATGAATCTCTGCGTTCTCCACTCTGGTCTGCGTGTCCTTACTGCCGTTCACGAATCGCCTGGTACGACAACATTCCCATCTTGAGTTTTGTCCTGCTCGGTGGACGTTGCCGAAAATGTGACGGCCCCATCGGCACTCGCTATCTCGTCGTCGAAGCGATGATGGCCATACTGGTTCTCGTTCTGCTGGATGCCTTCTTCATCGGGCAGGTGCGTTCCGGCCTCAGTGCGAGTCAGTTCGGATTGTCGGATCGTCTTGCCTATGATTGGCCCATCCTGCTGGCACACGTCATTCTGTTTGCCTGCCTGTTCAGCATGTCGGTGATTGACCTGGAACATTACTGGGTCGACATTCGGTTCACCAATTTTGCATTGTTGTGCGGTTTGGTCCTTCATACCTTCTGGACACCGCGGCATGAGTCGAATTGGGTCCGTCCTGAAGCACCATTGGCGGTCGTCGTCCTCTTTGCAGCGATTGGCCTGTTTGTGACGTGGATTGTCGTGAATTGCCAACCGGAATCTGAACCGGAATCTGAACCGGAAGACGGGCAAATCCCTGACGAGTGGGCGTCGACGGGCGAACCGATGGGAGACGTCACCGACAAACGGCCACGAGCCCCGCTTCGGGCGCCGTCGCGCATTGCCGGCTGGGCCGCAGCACTCCTGCTGATTGCGTTGGTAGCTGCTCTGTATTCGGTTGAATCAGGGCAGGTCTCGTTGCGGCACGCACCAAGAGCCTTGATTCCGATCGTGCTGCTGTTCCTGTTCATTGTCTCCGAAAGCACGATTCAGCGGGAGTCGGATGAGGAGATCGTACAGGCTATCGAGGACGAAAGACCAGAATCGCGGCGCATGGTCCTCGCTGAACTTGGCATGCTCACACCGGCCATCATCATGGGCCTGCTGGGATGGTGGCTTGTTGCAACATTTCCCCAGTTCGCAGCGAGGTTTGAAGGTGCGCTGGAAGGCAGGGTACAGGTTCCGTTGATCCACCATTGGTCTCCGCTCTTGGGGCTATCGACGGCGATCAGTGGCATGATGGTTGCCGGCGCACTTGGCTGGGCTGTGAGAATCTTCTTCACTCTCTTCTTCGGGAAAGAAGCGTTCGG